>JAQTLG010000033.1 GCA_028715025.1 Dehalococcoidia bacterium
GAGATTGATTGATTTATTCGCACCCATATAAAGGGGATACTCGGGAAATGGATGACAATATAACCGGAGGAGCCATATTATGGATAAAGTGAAGATTGGAGCCCAGACGCTGCTATACCCCTTGCCGGCATTCCTGGTAGGAGCCAATGTGGATGGCAAGGCGAATTTTATGACGGTGGCCTGGGGTGGTGTTGCCTGCAGCGAGCCGCCCATGGTGTCGGTGGCCATACGCCACGCGCGGTATACCTTTAAAGGGATGAAGGAGAATATGACCTTTTCCGTCAATGTAGCCTCGTCCGATCAGGTAAAAGAGGTGGATTTCTGCGGCATCAGGTCCGGCGCCAAGGTGGATAAGGTAAAGATCTGCAAATTTAAAGTATTCTACGGCAAGCTCGAGACTGCGCCGATGATCGAGCAGTGCCCGGTCAACCTGGAATGTAAAATCGAACATATGCTGGACCTGGGAAGCCACGTGCTGGTGGTGGGCAAGATAGAGGAAACCTATGTCTCGGGCAAATGCTTCACCGGGGAGCATCCGGATGTTAAAAAGATCCGGCCTATAGGCTGGACCACGCTGCCGGCCAATGTCTATCAGGAACTGGGAGAGACTGTCGGCAAAGCTTTCAAGATCGGGCTGGAACTGAAAGCGTAATTTCGCTATTTTGACACTGATCCGGCTTCATGTTACTTTTATAAATGAAAACAATTTTCATTTAGCGATAAGGATATGGTCGAGAAGGATATTGCGGCGGAGCTCAAGAAGCGGGGCTTCAAGCTGACGCACCAGAGGAAGGCCATTATTTCCGTGCTGGGCAACTGCAGAGAGCACCTGAAGCCGGCAGATATCCATCAAAGGCTGCATAAGAAGTATCCCGGTATCGGGCTGGTTACGGTATATCGCACCCTGGAGCTGCTTCAGGAAAACGGACTGCTCTGCGAGGTACATATTGGCGACTCCTGCCGCAGTTATCTCAAGCGCCAGCGCCCGGGCGAGCATCATCATCACCTGGTCTGCCGCGATTGCGGCAGGGTGGCGGATTTCACCGACTGTGAACTGGACCGCCTCAAACAGCGTCTCGAGCGGGAAACGGGTTACCGCATAAACCGTCACCTGCTGGAATTCATGGGACTCTGCCCGCAATGTCAGATCAGGGAAGTGTAAAGGAGCAAAGATGTTCAGGCACGTATTATTCATCGCAATTGCAGCAGTACTGCTGATGACTGTCGTATCATGTAACACGGCTGTGCCGGCTCAGGTGGGAGAGAAAATGGGTGTGGCTGTGACTATACTGCCCCAGCAGGAGTTTGTAGAACGTGTGGGAGGTGATAAGGTCGATATAACCGTCATGGTTCCGCCGGGCGCCAGCCCACATACATATGAGGTCACGCCCGCTCAGATGGTGCAGTTGAGCAAGGCAAGGGTTTACTGCAAAGTAGGCTCCCCCATCGAATTTGAGCTCGCCTGGCTGGATAAGCTGTTGGCCCAGAACAAGGATATTCTTGTGGTGGATTGCAGCCGGGGCATCGATTTAATCGAGAGCGAAGATCCCGATGAGCCGGGAATGGACCCGCATATCTGGACCTCCCCGCGTAATGTAAAGACCATGGTGCAGAATATCTGCGAAGGTATGTCGCAGGCCGACCCGCAGAACCGCCAATACTATGAGAATAACCGTGATACATACTTAAAGGAACTGGATGAGCTGGATTTGGGGATGGTAGCCCTGTTTAAAGATTCAGTTAGCCGAACCTTTATCGTCTATCATCCGGCCTGGGGGTATTTTGCCAAGGATTATGGTCTCCATCAGCTTGGCATAGAGCAGGAGGGCAAGGAGCCCAAGGCTGCTTATATGTCCAGGCTGATCAATGAAGCCCGGCTGCAGAATATTAAAGTGATTTTTATTTCGCCTGAATTCGACTCAAGGAACGCCGAGGCCATCGCACGCGAGATCGGCGGCAGAGTCATAATTATCGATCCGCTGGCCGGAGATTACCTGGAAAATATGCGAGAGGTAGCAGCTGCCTTTAAGGAGGCTTTGAAGTAGCCTTGACGTCCCATGATACTGTCAGGCTGGAAAACGTCTGGGTGAGCTATAACGGCACACCTGCCCTGGAGGGCGTTAATCTGGCAGTGGATGAACATGACTTCCTGGGAGTCATCGGCCCCAACGGAGGCGGTAAAAGCACTCTGCTCAAGGTCATACTGGGGCTGATCACGCCGCAGCGCGGCAGCGTTACCGTGCTCGGCAGCTCGCCGGACAGGAGCCGCAACAGGATTGGCTACGTTCCACAGCATAGCGATTATGACCGTGACTTCCCCGTGAGCGTAATGGAAGTTGTACTGATGGGCCGCTATGGAAAGAGGGGCATGCTGAAACCTTATAACGAATCGGACAGGGAGGCCGCCGAGAAGGTGCTGGCAAGAGTGGGCATGCTTTCGCACGCCCGTACTCAGATCGGGCAGCTTTCAGGCGGACAGCAGCAGCGGACCTTTATCGCCCGGGCACTTGTCTCCGATCCGGCATTGTTGCTGCTGGATGAGCCTACAGCAAGTGTGGATTCGGCCATGCAGACCGATTTCTATGAGTTGCTGGAGCAGTTAAAAAAAGAGATGGCCATTATCATGGTATCGCACGACATCGGCGCTGTCTCTGTATTTGTGGATAAAATAGCCTGCCTCAATGTGCAGCTCTACTATCACGGCTCACGCGAAATAACACCGGAAATACTCGAAGCTACCTACAAATGCCCGGTACAACTTATCGCGCACGGCGATATCCCCCACCGTGTGCTGAAGGAACATTGATTATGTTCGAAGCTTTTCAGTTCGAGTTCATGCGAAACGCTTTACTGGCCGGGCTACTGGCCTCCATCGCCTGCGGCATTGTAGGCGTTTATGTGGTGGTGAAAAAGATCGTATCTATGAGCGGCGGCATTGCCCACGCCTCTTTCGGTGGAATCGGCCTGGGTTATCTATTGAATTTCAGCCCGGTGCTGGGCGCCATGTTCTTTTCCCTGCTTTCGGCGCTGACCATGGGATTGGTGACGCGCAGGACCAGGCTGCCGGAGGATACGGCCATCGGTATACTATGGGCGCTGGGCATGGCCCTGGGCGTCATATTTATCGGGTTTTCCAAGGGATATGCCCCCGACCTTATGAGCTATCTTTTCGGCAATATCCTGACCGTGCCGCTGAGTGACCTTTACCTGATGGCCGCGCTCGACCTCGTTATCCTGGTGTTGACCGCCGTCTTTTATAAGGAGTTCCTGCTGCTTTCCTTCGATGAGGAGTTCGGTACCGTGGCCGGGATGCCTGTAAATGCCCTCTACCTGGTACTGCTGTGCATGGTTGCCCTCACCGTCGTTGTGCTTATACGTGTGGTCGGCATGATACTGGTAATCGCCATGCTGGCCTTCCCTGCGGCAATGGCCAGGCAGTTTACCCATGATATCAAGAAAATGATGATATTATCGGTAATCCTAGGTATGATATTTACCTTCGGCGGGCTGTGGATATCCTATATACTCAACCTCGCATCCGGAGCAACCATCATACTGCTCAGCGGCCTGGCGCTGCTGGCAACCTATATAGTGACGGGACTGCGGCACAGGATGAAAGTGCGCTTTACACCTTAAACTCACCGTAGTATGATAGCCGCGTTTTCAAATATATTCCGGAGGATGTATTGATGAGGAACGTGATTTTATTAGCTATGATACTATTGCTGGCGGCGTCGGGCTGCATCACTTTTGCCATGGGTGGCGGCACAGCGAATACAGCGCCGGTGGTGATCAGCTTCACGGTCAATCCCGTTTCCATCAATCCGGGAGATACGGCCGTACTCTCCTGGGAGGTTCAGAATGCTTCGTCTATCAGTATCGATCCGGGTATGCCCGCCGCAGCATCAACCGGTGCAGAAAAAGTTGCCCCGTCATCGACTACGACCTATATCTTAACGGCCAGCAACTCAGCCGGCTCAACCAGAGCTACTGCGCTGTTGACTGTTGCGAGCGCTGCAGGCACACAACAACCGCCCGCTTCCGGGCTTCCCGCGATATTATCGTTCTCAGCTTCCCCATCGAGCATCAGTCCCGGGGGCTCTGCGGTATTAAGCTGGACAACATCAAATGCCACGGGCGCCACAATCAGTGGCATCGGCGCCGTCGGCACCAACGGCGTCACATCCGTCAGCCCGGCCGTGACTACGACGTATATTTTAACGGCAACCAATGGTACTAACTCGGTAACCGGCGCTACCAGTGTGGAGGTGACTGCGGCTTCCACAACACCGCCGGCATCTTCCTCCCGGCCCAATATACTTTATTTCACAGCCAATCCCTCTAGTGTAGCCCTGGGCGGCTCGATCGTCCTCAGCTGGGATGTGCTTGATGCATCGTCAGTGATTCTTCAGGGATATGGGCCTGTGCAATCATCAGGGAGTCTTACTGTGTATACCTCGGGTACGGGGACAATTACATTCCAGTTGACCGCCCAGAACTCCGCTGGCTCAAGCATTGCCAGCACCACCGTATCGGTCTCTCCCTAGCCTGTAACGATTTGGTGCTGCCCTGAGTTTTGTTTGTACACAAAATAATCATGTGCTATGATTGGTGGAAGCGGCCCGGGCCGCTTCCACTATTTTTTTGCAGGAGGCCGGCAAAATGAAGATAGCGGTATTGAACGGGAGCCCGAAGGGTGAGATCAGCGTAACCGTACAGTACATTAAATTAATCCAGAAGAAATTTCCCCAGCATGAACTTAAACTGATTAATGTCGCGCACGATATTATCAAGATCGAAAAGGATGGCGATCTTTTCCAGTCGATCATCGAAGAAGTGAGGAAATCCGACGGTGTCATCTGGGCTTTTCCACTGTACGTCTTCCTCGTTTGCTCGCAGTACAAGCGCTTTATAGAGTTGATCGCCGAGAAGGGAGCGCAAAAAGCATTTGCCGGCAAGTATGTTACGGCACTCAGCACATCCGTGCATTTCTTCGACAACACGGCGCATAACTATATGCATGGTATTTGCGATGACCTCGATATGAAATATATCGAGCCGTTCTCAGCGGACATGGACGATATTATGATCGAAAATATGCGCCGTATACTGTTCAAGTGGGCTGACAACTTCTTTGCCGCTATTGAGAAAAGGACACCGACTATGAGGCTATGCGCCCCGGTTGTTCATAAAAAGTTTACTTATAAACCTGGCACAGGAACAGGTAAGGTTGAAACAAGGGGGATGAAGATCAGTATTCTGGCTGATATAACCGACGAGAAGTCCAACCTGGCCAAAATGGTGTGGCGCTTTAAGGATTCGTTCAAGGGCGATATACAGGTGGTCAAGACAAGCGATATCAAAATGCGCGGAGGCTGCCTTGGCTGTATGGAGTGCGCCTTTGACAACATCTGTGTTTATCAGGGCAAGGATGACTTCATCGACTACTTCAACGCCGGACGCGATGCCGATGTAACCATATTTGCCTCGGAGATCGTTGACCGCTTCTTCTCCTCGCGCTTGAAAATGTTCTGGGACAGGAGCTTCTTTAACGGCCATATCCCCACGTCGGTGGACAAGCAAATGGGATTTATTGTTTCCGGTCCGCTCAGCCAGGTGGCCAACCTGCAGGAGATCATCAATGCCATGCCGCAGATATCGGGCGGCAACCTGGCAGGAGTGGTAACTGATGAATGCGCCGATTCAGACCAGATAGATCAGCTACTGGACGGATTTGCCGCTAAATGTGTTGATAACGCTGCGCATACATATATGCTGCCGCGCACATTCCTGGGAGTGGGTGGGCACAAGATTTTCCGCGACCAGATCTGGGCCCGACTATCGTTTCCCTTTACGGCCGACTACAGATACTATGAATCACACGGCCTGTTCGACTTCCCTCAGCAAGACACCAGGTACCTGGAGTTCAGCAAACAGATGATTGAGATGATCAAGGATCCCAAGATGAAAGAGATGGTACGTAAGATGATGAAGACCGAGATGCTCAAGGGATATGCCAAGATTGTCGAAACCAAATAACAGTTGGGTATATGGCTCAAATTGTCGGATATAGAAAAAAGAACTGAGCAGGGCGTAAGCCGCAGCCGCGAAGGGTTTTTCTCCAAAATAGCCGGGCTTTTCAACCGAGCCAGGATCGAAGAATCGACGTGGGATGAATTGGAGGAATTGCTGATCTCGGCGGATGTGGGTATGGAAACCGCGGGAAAGCTGCTGGAACGAGTGAGGAAGCGGACCAGGGATGAGAAGCTGATCGAGGGGAGCCAGGTGCGTGCTGCGCTCAAAGAGGAGATGGTGCGGCTGCTCGATGTCCCGGTAAAGGCTGGAGCCGTTGCATCGGGTGCAGGGATGACGGTGATTCTGATGGTCGGAGTTAACGGGACGGGTAAGACTACAAGCATAGCCAAGCTCGCCAGTGAGTATAAAAACAGCGGTAAAAAGGTGCTGTTGGGTGCGGCCGACACTTTCCGGGCGGCCGCTATCGATCAGCTTAAAATGTGGGGTGCCAGAGTGGATGTTGATGTGGTGGCCCATCAGCCGGGAGCGGATCCCGGAGCTGTAGTGTTCGATACGCTGGAGGCAGCGCGCAGCCGCGCTGCCGATATCGTCATCATAGACACGGCGGGAAGGCTTCAGACCAAACATAACCTGATGGACGAACTAAGGAAGATCAGGAAGATCTCGGGCAAATATGACGCCGAACAGGAAGTGCTGCTGGTTATAGACGCCACTACGGGGCAGAACGGGTTATCCCAGGCTCGCAGTTTCACGGAGGCTACGGACGTCAATGGCATATTACTCTCCAAGCTGGACGGGACCGCCAGGGGTGGTATAGTATTAGCAATCTGCGACCTGCTGCAAATACCCATCAGATATATAGGAACGGGGGAACAGATAGGTGATATAGCGCCGTTTGACCCTGTATCATTTGTAAACGCTATTTTCGGGGATGTAACTTAGAGATATGTTTGATATCGATTGGAATCCGGTAATACTGAACATCGGCACGCTTGAGATCAGGTGGTATGGCGTACTGGTCGTACTGGCTGTAATTGCAGTGATAGCTCTTTCCCTGGTTGAGGCCAGGCGCAGGGGCATAGCACAGGATGTCATATGGGATGTGGCGTTGTGGGCGGTGGTTGGCGGCATCATCGGCGCCAGGCTGCTGCACATCATCGACAGGTGGCAGTACTACCTGTACCATCCGGAACAGCTACTTAATTTTGCCGGCCTTGCCATCTGGGGCGCGATGCTGGGAGGATTGGCCGCCATCCTGATCTTCTGCCTGGTTAAAAAGATGTCCTTCTGGTTGCTGGGCGATATAGCCGCGCCGGGGGCTATTTTAGGGCAGGCCATCGGCCGTTTGGGATGCCTGGTGAACGGATGTTGCTATGGCCTGACCTGCGAGCTTCCGATCGCTGTTATATACAGCAATCCCAACAGCTATGCTCCTATCGGCGTACCTATCTACCCCACACAGCTGTTCCATATCGTACGGGATCTGGCAGGCTTCGCGGTGTTGTGGTCACTGCGTAAAAAGCTCAGGCCGGAAGGAACGCTCTTCCTGTTATGGCTGATCTTTTTCGGCATGGGGGACTTTGTCATACGATTCTTCCGCGAGAGCGAACCTTTCCTGTTCAACCTTCCGCAGGCTCAGGTCATAGATATACTGATAGTGGTGGCTGCGGTTATCACGTTGATCGTAAGATACGCCATGTACCGCAAAGCAAAGCAGCCGATGGCCGGGACAGAGGTCAGTAAGAGCGTGTAAAATCAAGCAGGTTGAGCCTGAGCTGGCCCTTGCCGTTGAAATTGTCCACCTCTACCGAATAAACGATATCTATATGGCGGGACAGCTCACCCAGGTAATTCCCCAGGCGAAAACCCATGGTATCCCAGACGATGCCGTCCTGTTTTAGCTTGAGCTTTATATGGTCTTTCTGGCTGCCCACCAGCTTTTGTTCCACAACCTCGACCTTGCGGCTCAGGAAAACAGGGGCAGGATTACCCATGCCGAAAGGCTCGAGCTGGCGCATCTCCTCGAATGTTCCACCCGCAAAAGCTGAAAGGGAAACCTCTGCATCGATATCAATGTGAGGTCGCAGGTCGAGGCCCGTTAGCTGCTCCTCGGCCAGTGAACGTAGCCTTTTCTGCAGCTGCTGCATATCCCTGGTATGTGTGTTGAAGCCCGCAGCCCGTGCATGGCCGCCGTATTTGGTGAGCAGGTGGTGGCATGTCTTCAGCGCTTCCATCAGATCAAACTCGGGAATGCTTCTAGCGCTGCCGCGGCAGGAGTCTGCTCCTATCTTGAATAATATGACGGGACGATAAAACTCGTCCGCCAGCCTGCCGGCCACCAGGCCGATTACGCCCGGCGGATAATCGGCGTCGCTGGCCATCAGGATAACCCTGTCCGCGCCATCCTCAAGTATCTGGCGTCGTGCCTTGTCGTATGTCTCTGCAACCAGGCGCTGCCTTTCCTTGTTTTTTTCTTCCAACTCGGTTGCCAGTATCCTGGCCTGTGCGTGGTCCTGCGTTACCAGCAACTGGTAGCTCGTACCCGCGTCATCCAGCCTGCCGGCCGAGTTCAGCCTGGGACCGATCTGATATGAGATGGTGTCGGTTGTCAGCTTGCTTTGTTCAATTCCGGCAATACGCATCAGTTCAACCAGCCCGATACGCTTGGTCCTGTGCAGCAGGCGAAGCCCCGATTTCACCCAGTAACGGTTCTCACTGATCAGCGGTGACATATCTGTAATGGTCCCCAGAGTCACCAGCTCTAATGAACTATTGAGCAGATCGTCATGCCCGCCTCCGGGAAGCAGCCCCTCCATCAGCTTAAATGCGACACCGACACCGGCAAATTCCTTGAAAGGGCAGGTTGAATCGGTACGTTTGGGATCCACGATGATGCCGGCCGGCGGCAACTCAGCCAGCGGTACGTGATGGTCGGTCACCAGTATCTCCATGCCCATCTTGCGGGCTTTCTCGATTTCAGCAAAAGCTGTTATACCGGTATCTACGGTTACTACAAGCGTAACGCCCTGTTTACGCAGTTTCTCCAGAGCAGGTATCCTCAGCCCGTAGCCCTCCTGCATCCGATGCGGGATATAGGGTACGACATCGCCACCGAGCTCACTCAGGCCCTGGACCAGCAGCGCCGTCGCCGTGATACCATCAGCATCGAAATCGCCGTAAACGGCTATCTTTTCACCCGACATCAGCGCTTTATAGACGCGATTGACGGCCTGATGCATATCAGGGACGCTGAAAGGATCTATGGCAAGGCGCTTATCGGCCTTAAGGAAGATCTCGGCGCTGGAATGATCGTTGATGCCACGGTTATAAAGCAGCCTGGACACAAGGGAACCCGCACCCCGGAACAGCAGGGGTTTCTCGGCGTCAGGCAGGAGCTTCCAATGTGTATGGGCCAAATGGCATCTTCGCTTTCTTAGTTGGATTTATACCATAAAACGTATGTAATGTAAACAGTCGAAAGACTAGGATAACGGTGCCAGCCGCTCCTGGGTAATGGCCGCCAGGACAAAGAAAAGCATATTGGCCACATATATTGCGGTAAATATGACGCTGCCCCAGAGGTATCCTGCATCGCTCCTCTCTCTCTTTACGAATCGCCAGAAGTGGAAAACGACCGCCTGCATAATATAAAGTGAGTAGCAGAGTACGAGTACGATATATGCGGGAATGCCCCACTGAAAGAGTATGGCTGCCAGAGCCGATAAACCCATGGCGAGATTGGCAAAGCCGACCTCGAACTGATATCCCGGTGAGGTGGATTCCAGGCCCAGGCGGGAAGCGTCAGCCTTGTGAAAGATAACGTGGCTGACGAAGCTTATCAGGCCGTTGAACGCCACACACGTCACAAGTATGACTTCCAGTGCAGGCCTGGCGTCCGACCAGGTGAAGTACAGGTAATAAGCCAGTGCTATACCCACCCCGATGACGCAGTATCTGATAATGGCTATGACTGAAGCTATTATGATGGGCCATCCTTCTCAAGGACGGATATTCAATTCTGAAGACGGTAACCGTCCGTTCTTATCAGCCAGTTATAAGTCATATAGCGCTCTGATACCACATTGCCGTTTTGTGAAACAGACGAGACTACGTTCAATGAATATTCGTAGCCGATACATAACTGATAATACCAGGTGTGTACGACAAAGGGGTTACCGTAATACCACCCGCCGGGACCTGAGCCGGCAAGG
>JAQTLG010000034.1 GCA_028715025.1 Dehalococcoidia bacterium
CTTTAATGAATGACGTAGTCAAGTAGTATTAAGGAGCAAAGTGATGAATGATAATGAGATAAAACAGGCAGTTAGAGAACGATATGCCAAGGTTGCGAGCACAGCAAGCAGTTGCTGCGGCGCCGGGACCAGCTCATGCTGCTCTCCGACGGACCTGGCCACGGATTATAGCAAAAGTATAGGTTATTCAGAGGCAGAAATTAGCTCGGTCCCTGAGGGCGCCAACCTCGGATTGGGTTGCGGTAATCCCGTGGCGTTGGCATCGTTGAAAGAAGGGGAAGTTGTGCTCGACCTCGGATCGGGTCCCGGCTTTGATTGCTTTCTGGCGGCCGCCAGGGTAGGTCAATCAGGCAAAGTTATCGGCGTGGATATGACGCCCGAGATGCTGCAGAAGGCCAGGGAAAACAAGAGCAAGGGCGGATTCGAGAACGTGGAGTTCAGATTGGGAGAGATCGAGAATCTGCCGGTCGCAGACTCGTCTGTCGATGTTATCATTTCCAACTGTGTCATCAACCTTTCACCGCAAAAGGGCAGGGTCTTTCAGGAGGCATTTCGTGTGTTGAAACCGGGAGGAAGGTTGATGGTCTCAGATATTGTGCTGCTCGAGGAACTTCCTAAAAATATCATGGATTCCGTTGCTGCATATGTCGGCTGCGTGGCAGGGGCCTCCAAAAAGGGAGACTACCTCGATGCCATAAGCCGGACAGGCTTTAAAGACGTTAAAGTGGTGGGTGAAATTTCGATACCGGAGGATTTCTCCCTGGGGGAAGAAATCATCAAGTCCATGATAAATGATTTCGGCGTCGACAAGTCCGATCTAAAAAAACTGCGCAAATCTATACAAAGTATTAAGGTACACGCTCTCAAGAGTTAACTCGCCTGTTACGTGGTATATCTGCATTTCTATTGCTTCAACAGGGCACAGAAGGGATGCGGTATAGGCGGCAGATTAATCTCATGGACGGCCTTGAAACCGAAGTGCAGGTAGAAAGCCACATTCCTTAATGAATGCGTCTCGACCTAACATGGGAGGTCCGGTTTATCCAGTCTGTCAAGCTTCGGCCTCATCAAAGCATTGATACAAAACCGGGTATCACATCACGTCGATAATAAAAAGAACGATAAGAAATATTAAATGATGGGCCCGAGTATGAATCTGACTACTGGTCAGTATTTTGAGATCAATCAGGAAACACCCGGACTGTATTAATGTGGGATTGCAGATGGCGCCAGCATATCTGCGGAATGAAGATTTCAATCGCCAGGAAAATCCATGTTGAATAAGACGTGGCTGGTTGCATATCATTATAGGCGTATGCATAATGGGGAGGCACCGCTTGGTCATAGCTAATGAGCAGTTAACTATATATTTGCATAAGGAGGGAACCGGGGAAGCATTATGGGCTGGAAGGTAGATAGTAAACAATCAATCGATGAGGGTTTGAAGCAGCGGATGCTGGAGGAAGTTGAAGGCGGAACCTTCGGATTAAAGAGCCTTCAGGATTTCCTAACGCTTTTCACACAGGTCGCCAACAACATTGATGAAACCAAAGACGAGGTGAGGGGATTCAACCGAAAGTTCCAGTTTAAATTGTCCGGATATCCCGATTTCTGGCTGAACATACAGAATGGAAGTTTCGAGATGGGAGAGGGTGATATTGAGGCTCCCGATATAATTCTGGAGATGGATGCCGGGCTGGGCACCGGCGTTTTCACGGGGCAGGTTGATGCCACCGTGGCATACATGAACGGTGACCTCAAGGTGGATGGGAGCCTGCCCGACGCGATCAAGTTCCGTACCCTGGTTGACATGGTACGTGAGGACTTGGATTTGGAGCCGGGCCAGGCGCCTGCCACGGGAGGCCGCGCCACTGGAGAATCTCAAAAAAAGCCTGCATCCCAGCGCAAGGCTGGCAAAGACACGAAAGGTAAATACGTCAAATTCGGCATCATCGGAGCAGGATCGGTCTGGGATTTCCACAGGTCCGCCTGCGAGGACTCACCATATCTGAAATTTGTGGCGGTATTCGATAAAAACCAGAAGCACGCTGAAAAGGTGGCCCGACGGTACAGGGCCAACAAGATGCAGGCTTTCAGCGACCTGGACCAATTCCTTAAAAGCGACATAGATGCGGTGCTGATCATGGTGCCGCATTTCCATCATGCCGATCTGGTAGCGCGGGCTGCAGCTGCAGGCAAGCACATTCTGTGTGAAAAGCCAATGGCCACAACAACCGAAGATTGCGACCGCATGATAAAGGCCGCCAGGGAAGCGGAAGTGAAGTTCATGATCGCAGAGAACCACCGCTTTCTTCCGGCACACCAGTATATACACGATGCCATTCAGCAGGGCTTGATCGGCGATGTCCACCTGGTCAGGGCCTATGAAGGTGTTAGCGAAATCGAGGGTATGAGCCAGCCGAATTCCTGGAAGGGAGATCCGATAAAATCCGGCGGCGGTGCTTTTATGGATATGGGAGCGCATAAATTCGCCACCCTTGAATGGATCCTCGACGACCGGGTGGAATCCATCTATGTGACGCTCTCCAAGCAGGCCACAAATCTGCCCGAGAAAGCAGAGGACAACGCCGTGGCCATGGTCCGCTTCAGCAAGGGACCTGTGGGTGAAGTTGTAGTTAGCTTTACCCAGGTAACGCCGGCCTTCAACAGCCTGGAGATATATGGCAGCAAAGGGACGATTTTAGAGAATCATATGTGGGAGAATGCCGTGCGTATCTATTCCAGCCACGATGCTATGGGTGAGAATAAGAACCAGTGGTTCGAGCCCGATATAGAACATGGTCCATTTCCCTCGTATTACAATATCTCAATGCGCTGCGAAGACGAATATTTCGCCCAGTGTATACTGGAAAACAGAGAGCCGGGCTTCACTCCCGAACAGGCCAAGAGCGCAATTACCGCGGTACTGATGGGATACCTGTCGGCCCAGTCCGGCAAGGCCGTGACCCGCGCGGACCTGGCTGCCATCGAGAAGAAGGCAGGCACTGTGAGTATTTTACATAAACTTGCGGAGCATATCCCTATTAATAAGAACCTTCCGGAGGTGAAACGAGTGAAAGCGGTGGGTTTCGATCGAAAAAGGATGGAACAGCTACTTAATAAGCACGAGCTGGAATTAATGGTCGTTACTTCGCCCGTCAATGTTTTTTATACCAGCGGTATGCCCATTCTGCATGCCAGCCCCAACCCCATTCTGTTCGCTTTGAGCAACCAGTATCCCAATGTTGTGATGGTCAACCGTGACGGCGGTTCGGCGCTGTTCAACTGGGACCTGTTTCAGAGCGTGGACAAGTTCTCGTGGATAGCCGACCATAAGGGTACCATCGGCCAGAAAGAGACCGCTCGCGGGGTTATGACCAAGATCAAGAAATGGGGGCTGGAAGGCAAACGTATCGGCGTTGAATCATTTGCTCCCAAATACCTGCTTGACTACCTGGCTCAGAAGAATCCCGCCGCCGAAGTCGTGACGGCGGATGATGTGCTGCTGGAGATGCGTTTGATCAAGACCGATGAGGAGATCAAGCTGATCGAAAAGGCCACGCAGATTACGGAAAAGGCTGTCACCGCCTGTATCAAGGCGACCAGGGAAGGCATGACCGATAATGATTTCCTGCTGCTGGCTAGAAAGACGATTATAGAGGAGGGCGCCGAGGTGTGGGACCATCTCACACTGAGCATCGGGGAGTCGGATCCCGAGGCGCCGGGCATCGGTACCGTGGTGAGGAAGGGCGATATCTGTCGTTTCGATTTTGGAGCAACTTACAAGGGATATGTCTCCGACGTCAACCGTCACGCCGTCATCGGCCCGGTGCCGGGCGAAGCGAATGAGATCATCGATCGCCTTATCGTGCTGCAGGAGTATTACGAGAAAAACGCCAGGCCAGGTGTGAATATCAGGCAGCTGAATGCTGAAGCCGATGCTTTCTATAAAAAGCTGAAGCCCGAGGGATTGACCATGGCCATAGGACACAGCATCGGCCTGGAGTGTGAGGAGCAGCACCTCTTCGGTCCCCTGCAGGTGCTGGACAGACCGTTTGAGAAGAACATGGTGTTTGAGATCGAGGCCTGGGAATCCTTCGGCAAGGTGCTTATCGGCGTGGAGGACTGCTACGTGGTCACCGAGAAGGGTCTTCGCAAGATAACAACGCTGGATAAGCAGATTATTAGTTTGTAGTCGGAAGGCATTGCGAATCTGATACCCGGAATAAGGAGAATATTATGGATCCGCTTATCATAGTTGCCACACCGAATACCTGCTGGCTCAAGCCCTCGGTGGACTATCCCCGGACCCCGCAGGCGATAGCGCAGGAGGCAAAACGCTGCCTGGAAAAAGGCGCCTCCGTGCTGCATACGCATGCTGAGGGGCGGTGGACCGCGGTCATCCGTGCTGTGCACGCTTCCCGTGACATTATAATCCAGAGCGGCATGTCCAGCCTCGACATAAAAGATCGTCTTGATTGCTTCAGACAGAAATCAGATATGCTCTCCATAATACTCAACCACCACGATGAGGCCTTCGCCGAGGTCGACTGCCTCAAGCTACATTCCAAGCAGGAGTTGGAGAAATATGCCAGGCTCTGCAAAAAGCATCACGTTGCCCCCGAGTTCGAGGTATGGCATGCGGGATCCATCTGGAACCTGAACTATCTGATCAACAAAAAGCTACTCAGCATCCCCTATATAACCACGCTCTTTTTCGGATGGCCGGGAGGCACCTGGTCGCCACCAACCGTCGAGGAATATCTCTATCGTCGCCGGCTGTTGCCGCCCGGGTGTGCGGTTGTGGTGAGCATCATGCATCAGGACCAGATGAAGATACTTGCGGCAGCCATCCTCGAAGGAGACCACGTTCGCGTGGGGACCGAAGATTATTGTTATACGCGGTCAGGTAAGCTGGCAAAGACGCACGAGCTGGTGGAGGAGATAGCCTCGATCTCACGGTCGCTGGGACGGCCTGTCGCCAGCGTGAAGCAGGCACGCAGGATATTAGGGCTTAACAGGAGATAAAACGATGAGTAAATCAAGAAAACAGGTTGCAGTTGTAACCGGCGCCGCCAACGGGATAGGTGAGGCTGCAGCGCGTTTATTCTCCCGCAAAGGCTACACTGTAGTCATGCTGGATGTATCCGAACGTGGCAAACAGGTCAGTGATGAGATCAAAGCCGATGGCGGTGACTGCGTTTTCTGGAAATGTGACGTGGCAAGCGAAAAAGACGTTGCCGCCTCTGTGGAAAAAATAATTAAGATGTACGGCCGCATAGATGTGCTCAACAACAACGCCGGCATCGTGTTGGTACGTCCCCTGGAGGAGATCCGCTGGGAGGAATACCAGCGTGTCGTGGACGTCAACCTGGGGGGCATCTTCCTCTTCTGCAAACACGTGATACCTTTCATGAAGAAGCAAAAGGGCGGCTCTATCGTGAATATGGGCTCGGTCTCAGGTCACGTGGGTCAGATCGATCACGCTCTCTATGGCGCGACCAAGGGCGCCATAATAGCGCTTACCCGGGCGCTGGCCTGGGAGCTGGCCCCGTGGAATATACGGGTGAACTCTGTCAGCCCGGGCTCTGTGGATACGCCCATGCTGAGGAGCGATATCAAGATAGAATCGGCCAAAACAGGGAAGTCCTACAAAGAGGTCAAGAAGCTGAGGGAGGGTGAGCAGGCCTTCAAACGCTGGGCCGATCCATCCGAGATCGCCGAGTCGATATATTTCCTGGCCGGCGACGCAGCGTCGTTCATAACCGGCAGTGATCTCCTGGTCGACTGCGGCTGGGTGGCGAAATGAAGGAACGGTTCCTGGTCACGGGAGCTACCGGGTGCATTGGTGCGTGGACAGTGCGCAACCTGGTACGTGATGGAGCCTACATCTGCGCACTGGTCAGGTCCGGCTCGCTGCACCGTTTGAAGCTGATAATGAACGAAAAAGAGCTGTCCGCTGTTGAATTCGTTGGCGGCGATATCACGGATCTGGAAATCATCGAGCGCATTCTGAAGGGGCATAAAATCACGCATATCATCCACCTGGCTGCCATGCAGTTCCCCTTCTGCAAGGCCGATCCGTCGCTGGGCGCTGCGGTGAATGTCGGGGGAACGGTCAATATATTCGAGGCTGCCGGCCGCTGCGGCATCCGTAGCCTGGTTTATGCCAGCAGCACGGCTGTATACGGCCCGGCTGACGAATATCCCGACGGGCCGCTGCCGCACGATGCACCGCTTCGCCCGCGGTCGCACTACGGTGTTTATAAGCAGGCCAACGAGGGGACGGCGCGCGTTTACTGGATGGATGGCGGCATTTCCAGTATCGGAATTCGTCCCTATGTAGTGTATGGGCCTGGCAGGGACCAGGGGATGACGTCGACTCCCACCAAGGCCATGCTGGCGGTGGCGGCGGGCAAGCCTTACCGTATTTCATACGGGGGACGATTCGGATTCCAGTATGCTGACGACACGGCCAGGGCCTATATCGACGCAGCCCGTGTAGATTTCAAGGGTGCCGAGGTATTCAACCTGGGTGGGGAAACCGTCGGTATGCAGGCTGTAATAGATGCCATAGAGGTAGCAGAGCCGTCATCGAAGGGCTCCATTACATACGAAGACATACCGTTGCCTTTTCCTGCCGAGATCGACAACGCGCCTCTTATCAAAGTTTTGGGCACCCTGCATGTAACTCCGCTAGTCCAGGGTGTGGCGGAGTCCATTGGTATATTCAAGCAGGCCCTTGCGGAAGGTAGAATTAATCCCGAACAGGGATAACCTTAAAGGACACCGAGCCCGGCACGGAGCGGTTGGACATAAAGCGCATCGCTTGCGATTGACTGTAGTTTTGGGCATCCTCTATCGTATCCCATTCATAATAACCCGCGGAATCACCATTTATTGGATTATACATCCAGAGCTTGGAACGAAAACCAGGAAGTCCGAGTATCAGGCACATCGGTAACAAAGAAAATATCATGTTCTGACGAACAGACATGTTGGCTACGTGAAACCTGGGTATAAAGATCGCCCCCGGTTTCTCAGGCTGGCCTTTATGCGGGTCGACGACGGCCTCGCGGAAGATGATCCATTTCTCCCCGTCTATAATAAATTCCTTTCCGACTCTGTTTCGCGGAAAATGCAAACGTCCGGTACATGTATTACCGATAGTATTGAACAATGACAGAATAAAATTGTAGTTATGCATTCAATTTCTTTAATCGAACATAAATATATTTATCTATCGGACATGCTTAACCGGGCAGACTAGAAAGCAGGGAGCTGATTACAGAACAGCTTCCGCCGAATCTTTCTGCGAGATGGCGGCCTGGGCGGCGACCAGTTTGGCGATAGGCACCCTGAACGGGCTGCAGCTCACGTAATCCACGTTGATGGCGTGGAAAAACTTGATCGAAGTCGGCTCGCCCGCCTGCTCCCCGCAAACGCCGATAGGAATATCCTTCTTCGCGCGGCGCGCCCAGAAAATGGCGGTCTCCATCAGGCGTCCGACGCCCTTGATATCGATAATTTCGAAGGGATTGTCTTCGAGTATGCCGATCTCGAGGTAAGTGGAGAGGAACTTCTTTTCGGCGTCCTCGCGGCTGAACGAATAAACCGCCTGCGTGAGGTCGTTAGTACCGAAGGAGAGAAAGTCCGCCACCTCGGCCAGCGTCCCCGCCCTCATGCAGGCGCGGACGGTCTCCATCATGGTTCCCACCTTGAGGGTGGAACCCTCGGTGCAGCTCTTCTTTATCATGATCAGTTCCTGTGAAGTGATCACCTGAGGAATCATAATCGATACGTCGGCCGGGACCTCTTTCTTGGCTGCCTCGACAGCCTCGACCTGCATCCTGTATATCTCGGGATTGGTAACCGCCACACGCACACCCCGGTGTCCCAGCATCGGATTTATCTCCTTGAGCTCCGCAATCCTTTGTTTGGTCCTGACGTCAGTGGTATCCGTTTCGGAGGGCAGGAACTCGTGGAGCGGCAGGTCGAGCAGCCTGATAATGATGGGAAGTCCATTCAATTCCTTGAAGAGGACCTGGAAATCCTCTTTCTGTAGCTTGCTCAGGTGCTGAAGCGCCCTGGCTTTCTGGGCAGCGGTATCGGCCAGGATATATTCCCTGATGGCGGAGAGCCGTTCCGGACCATTGAACTGCCTCTCAGTGCGGCAGAGCCCGATGCCTTCAGCGCCCAGTTTAATGGCCTGTGCCACCATGTCCGGGGTATCTGCATTGGCCCTGACTCCCAGCCGCTTGGCGCCGTCCAGCCAGGTGAGAAGCTCGCTGAACTCCTTGATCATGACCCCTTCTTCGAGAGGAACAGTGCCGATATAAACTGCGCCTGCTGTGCCGTCTATAGTGATGGTGTCTCCCTGGCGGACGGTCTTCCCTTTGCAGGTAAAGACCTTCTTCTTGGGATCGATTTCGATGTCTTCGGCGCCGCAAACGCAGGGCTTGCCCATCGCCCTGGTCACGATGGCGGCATGGGAAGTCAGCCCGCCCCGGGAGGTGAGCACGCCGTCGGCTGCGGCAATGCCCTGTATATCGTCAGGGCTGGTCTCGGGCCTGACAAGAATGGAAGGGATACTTTTCTTTGACAGAAGCAAGGCGTCGTCCACCGTAAACACCACACGCCCGATCACGGCGCCGGGGGCCGCCGCCAGCCCGGTGGTCAGACACTCGTGACGTTGATCCGATTTAATATGCTTGTGCAGTAGCGCCCGCAGATCGTCGGCCTTGATGCGTAAAATGGCTTCTTCTACAGTGATGCGGTCCTCATGTACCATATCTACAGCCACTTTCACCGCGGCCTGACCACTCCTTTTTCCTGAGCGGGTTTGCAGGATATACAGCTTCTCCGATTCAATGGTGAACTCGACATCCTGCATATCTCGGAAATGTGATTCGAGCAGGGCGACTTTTTGCTCCAGCTCACGATACATTTTGGGCAGGATGGATTTAAGCTGTGATACGGGTACGGGGGTTGTGGATCCAGATACGATAGCCTCCCCCTGCGCACGCTGGATATACTCGCCGAATAATCCATGCTCCCCCGTACTGGGATTGCGGCTGAAGACGACGCCCGTTCCGGATTTAGCATCCTTGTTGCCGAAGACCATGGCCTGTACGATGGCGGCAGTGCCGATGTCAGAAGGGATGTTGTTGAGGCGGCGGTATTCGATGGCGCGTATGTTATCCCAGGATTCGAAAATGCGCCGGATGGCCGCTCTCATCTCGGACATGCTGTTGATATTGAGGACTGTGTCCATCATGCCGGGCATGGAGACCGGCGCCGAAGAGCGGACGGAAACCTGAAGACCCTTGCCGAGCTTTACGCCGATTTCTTTCTCCAGCGCAGTCACGGCCTGGGTTATCTCTTTCTCGGACAGGCGGCCCGTTTTCTTGTACTCATTGTAACCCTGGACCGAAACCACGAAACCGGGCGGGACGGGCAGACCGATCCTGGTCATGGTTACCAGGTTGGCGCCTTTATTTCCTAAAAGGGTTTTATCCTCGCATTTATCCTGAAAAGAATAGATATATCCCATGGTTATCCACCTCCACTAACGATAATTATATATCATACGATTCAACCGGGCTCAGGGATAAGCATAGAGTGTGTGGGTGAGGACCATAATTATTGAGCAATCATTTTTGAAGTTTTCTATCGTCAAGGAGCAATAGAAAAAAATATTCCTGGCCGATGAAAAACCTTAGATTTGCCTGGGGCACATGTGTCATTTCAAGACGACTAGCTCTAATAACTGGTCAATGGTCATTATTAATTACAGCATCTGAAGATCGCTGGAAGTCTTTTCTCCACTCGTAGTTTACATCAAAGTAGCTAATGCTTTAGATTGTTTTTAATGTTAGCTACTGGCAAAAGCTGGAAAAGGTCAGAGAAAGGGATAGACATAAACATTTTACGAAAATGAAAGAAAAAAGATGGCGGTTGCTAGACGCTTAATGACCTGTTAAAGCCTTTGTCTAAATTTGAATGGGAGGTAGTACATGGAGATTTCAAAATGCCTATCGGGGATGGAGAGAAGATGAATAAATCTAAGTATCCCTGGTTCGTATTCGGAACATTCTTTGCTTTTATTCTCTTTCAACAGACCGAGAGGTTAGTAATCGGACCGTTGACCACTCCCATAATGGACGAGTTTCAAATCAATGAAGCGCAGATGGGACTGGTTTTTTCCGCTGCACTGATCGTTGCTGCCGT
>JAQTLG010000035.1 GCA_028715025.1 Dehalococcoidia bacterium
CCCTTGTGCCAGATCTCCTGCCGGCTGCGGCTGTAGAAGACCATCTCGCCCTTCTGCAGGGTCAGCTTGAGCGATTCCTTGCTGGCGTAGCCCAGCATGAGCACCGTGCCGTCCTTAATGTCCTGCACGATTACAGGTATAAGTCCCTTTTCATCGAATTTCAACATAGAAAATGCTCCTGTTTCAAAAGATGTCGGGTGTGCCTGGTGCGCCGGATCAGGATATGGCCAGGGCTTCCTTGAGGTCGATATCGCCCGTATAGAGCGCCTTTCCGATAATGACGCCCTCCACGCCCAGCGCCGCCAGCTTCCTGATGTGTTCGATGGACGAGATGCCGCCCGAGGCCACGACCGGTATCTTGAGCTTATTCACCAGCTCGGCTGTTGTTTCGTAATTAGGCTCGGTCAGCGTGCCGTCCCGTTTGACGTCCGTGTAAATGATGCGCCTGGCGCCGATAGCGGCCATGGCCTGGCTGAGATCCAGTACTGTCATGGTAGAGATCTTCATCCAGCCGTGGGTGGTCACATATGAATCGCGGGCGTCGATGCCGACCACGATGGCCTCACCGAATCTCTTGATAATGCGTTTGGTAAGTTCGATCTGCTCGACGGCTACCGTGCCCAGTATGACGCGTTTCACGCCCAGCTTGATGAGTTGCTCCACCACGTCGGTCCGCCTGATTCCACCGCCCAGCTCCACCTCGAGGCTGGTGTTTTTCACAATGTCCTCTATGGCCTTTGTATTGCGGACCTCCCCGGCGGCTGCGCCGTCCAGGTCAACCAGATGCAGCCTGCTGGCGCCCTGTTCCTGCCATTTGAGCGCCGTGGCTACGGGGTCGACCGAGAACACTGTCTCCTTGCTATAGTCGCCCTGGTAGAGACGTACACATTTTCCTCCTTTGAGGTCGATAGCAGGTATGATATCCATGATATTAGTTCTTTAAGATTACCCCCTTCTGCGCAAGTGCGTCAATCCCGGCCCTGTCATATCCGAGCTCCTCGAGTATCTCAACAGTATGTTCGCCGAGCAATGGAGCTCTAACAGGCTTTATTCGCTCTATGTCTGAAGGCCAGGCTGGCATATTGGCAAGCTTGACTGTGCCGACACCCGGGTAATCCATGTTGAAAAAAATGTGCCTGGCAGTCACCTGCGGATCGTCAAGCACTTCCGGTATCTCGCGCACAGTCGCACAGGGGACGCCGGCCGCCTCCAGCTTCTGGATTATTACGCTGGAGGGCAATTTACGTAATGACAAAGCAATCTGTTTCGCCAATTCATCACGATGCTCCACCCTACTCAGTGCGCTTGAATATTCCGGGCGCCGTGCCAGGTCATCCAGGTCCAGCGCACGGCAGAAGGCCTGCCAGAACTTGTCGTTGGTAACGCCCACGAAAACGTATTTGTCCGTCGACTGGAAGCACTGGTAGGGAGCGAAGGCGGGATTGGCCGAGCCCATCCTGGGCGCAACAAATCCTGTCAATGCGTAGCCGGAGATGAAAGCAGACATAAAATAGACGGCGGTGTCGAAAAAGGATGCGTCTATCAATTGTCCCCTGCCCGTTTTCTCCCTTGATATAACTGCCAGCAGCACGCCATAGGCGGCCAGGAACGCCGTAGGAAGCCCGATAATATTGGACGGTATACGCACCGGAGGGCCGTCCGCTTCGCCTGTAATCGACATCAGGCCGGACATGGCATGGATGACCGGGTCGTAGGCCGGCTTCTGCCGGTAGGGTCCGGTCTGGCCAAAGCCGGATACCGAGCAATAGATTATTCGCGGGTTGGTCTTGTTGATGTCGCTGTAGCCGATGCCCAGCTTCTCAGCAGTGCCCGGAATGAAGCTCTCGAGTACTATATCTGCTTTGGAAGCGAGCCTGAGGGCGATCTCCTTGCCTTCGGGTGTTTGCAGGTTGAGCGCAAGGCTGCGCTTGTTGCGGTTAATGTTATAAAATGCAATGGCCGTCAGGCCCTGTCGGAAAGGATCACCCTGGTGAGGTTCTATCTTTATCACATCCGCCCCTGCCTGAGCCAGCATCAGGCCGCAGGTTGGACCGTCCCCTGCATGTGAAAAATCAAGCACCTTCAATCCCTGTAGTGGGTACATACTGACCTCCTTGCCAGGCGGGAAATTGAAAATATTTATACCACTATATGTCGTTGTTTACAATGTCTGGAACACAGTATATATTATTTTTACCATTGACTTAGAAAAAGGGGAAATGTATACTGAGGTCAAATTAGTAACGGGGGGAATTCTATGAAGCTGTCGTGTCTGCAGGAAAATTTGAATAAAGGCCTCGGCATCATAGGCAGGGCGGTAGCATCCAGGACAACGCTGCCCATCACCCAGAATGTACTTATAGCCACCGATGAATCGCAGCTAAAGTTGGCGGCCACCAACCTGGAGATAGCCATCAGTTGCTGGGTCGGTGCAAAGATAGAGAGCGAGGGGTCCATCACCATTCCTGCACGCGTATTGACCGAGTTCGTAGCTTCGCTGCCCAGCGATGTCATCAGCCTTAATCTCAAACATCATACTCTGGAGCTCAAGAGCGGCCGTTACGAGGCCAGGATCAATGGACTTGATGCAGCCGATTTCCCGCCTATCCCCCAGGTGGGCGACGGCTTCAGCACCAAGGTCAAAGCAGAGGACCTCAAACAGGCCATCAGCCAAGTTGCATTCGCCGCAGCCACTGAGGAGTCACGTCCCGTGCTTACCGGTGTGCAGACGGAGTTTGAGGGCAGCAAACTGACCATGGCTGCCGCTGACGGATTCAGGCTGGCCGTACACCGCACCGAATTATCCGAGCCGGTCAAAGAGAAGGTAGCCATGATCATACCGGCCAAGGCCTATCACGAGCTCAGCCGCCTGATGGGCACCGATGACCAGGAGATAGAAATTACACTCAATACACAAAAAAGCCAGGTACTCTTCAAGCTCAAGGGCATTGAGATGGTCTCGCAGCTGATCCAGGGCACCTTCCCCAATTACTCGCAGCTCATACCCCAGACCTACGGCACGAAGGCACGCATCGATGTTGCCGAGTTTCTGCGAGCCATCAAAATGGCTGCCATCTTCGCACGTGACGGCAGCGGCATCGCCAGAGTCATCGTTACGCCCGGAGCGACTGTAGAGGCTGGCAAGATAACGATCTCCGCTCGCGCCGACGAGATTGGTGACAACGTGGGTGAGATAGACGCGCTGGTGGACGGCGAGGCGGCCAAGATAGCCTTCAACGCCCGCTACCTGGCGGACGTACTATCGGTGGTTAAACAGGCGCAGGTATCACTTGAAGTCACCACCCCCTCCAATCCGGGTGTCATACGTCCCGTGGGAGTGGACAACTACGACCACGTGGTCATGCCGATGTTCGTTCAATGGTAGTACATTCCAAAGGCACTGCAATTCAGATTTTCATCTCTCCGGGCGTTGTAACTGCTTGAACACCCAGAGCATTCAAGGCTTTTCTCCTATCCTGAAGCGTGCATTTATCTAAACTGTGCCTTACTCTCTTGCAGTATTGCTCGATCTTTGTTTAGTCGCCAGTATATCACTCTGCTGTTCCATTGATTCTGAGAACCTGCTGGACTTACTTGAGAAGAGGTACTCATATTGGGATAAGTTAATACAATGATCAACCATTGATAAATAAGCTATAGTTTTTTATTATGGATTAATATACTGCAAATACAGTTACAAAAATGTTAACCTTTGTGAAATATATGATTTAGAGATGCAGTATGGAAGATAAGAAGAATACTAAGAAGGTTATTGGAGAGATCCTTTCACAACTATTGAATGTTCCGGTATTGTCCGGTGCACTGGTGACCTTTCTGTTCTTTAGCATTCCTATCTCGGAACCCAACCGCCTGACTGGATACGCCTGGACCATGCTGTTCTTGTGTGTAATACCGTTATGCAGCCTTTTCTTTTATATGCCGGTCAAGAAGGAAGAGAAACAGGTGACCGTGCGGAGGCAAAGGATAGCAAGCTTTATTATTATGCTGATCAGTTACCCGATCGGTTGGTTATTTCTTGCTTTGACCGCCGCCCCACACATCTTCAAAGCAGTAGCGGCCACCTATACGTTTGTAACTCTCGGTCTAATAATCTTCAATTTGCTGCTCCGTTATAAAGCAAGCGGCCATGCTGCCGGCGTATCCGGACCGGTAACTGTAATGATCTACATCTACGGCATTATTGCTACCCCATTGCTGGTTTTATTACCGCTTATAACCTGGGCGCGGCTGGCCACCGAGGGACATAATTTCTGGCAAACTGTAGTCGGCGCAACTATAGCTGCGTTTATTTCGATAGGAGTATTATGGGCGTTTGGCTTCACGCCCTTTCTCGGAGTGGTTTATTAGGGGATCGTTTTCTATTTGTCTACATTATCCGCCAGCTATAAATTCTATTATGGATCCATATACATGTCAGTGACTGCTCAATATCAAGCTTTTTTACCCGGCTGTTGCCGTAGTGTATTTACTGTAACTTTTTTCCAGCCAATATAGCCCCGGAGTTTGAATTTGGGCACACAGTCGATCGTTAGCCTGATTCTTTGAACGCATCTTATCACCACGTTGCAATATAAGTTGATAATCTGGTACATATAAGCTGACATGTTTGAAATCGGCATCGATGCCATTATCTTTTACATCGGCGCTTTCGGAGTTAGGTGGTATCACATTATGGAGATAGTTGCCGTAGCCATATATATCATCTTCTTTCACATTGAGGCGAAGCGCAAAGATATACCGTTGAAGCACGTTTACATAATTGTCCTGCTTATTGCCTTCTTCGGGCTTCTGCTCGGAAAACTCACCGATATTATGGAGAGACCGCAGTACTATGTTGAGTATCCTCGATACATGCTTAGTCTCGGAGGGATGCGAATCGGAGGTATTCTGGTAGCAGGATTTCTCACCATGCTTATTTATTGTCGATATAACCGACTACCGTTCTGGGAAGTAAGCGATGCGAGTACCATTGGCATTCCACTTGCAATCGCCATAGGACGAATTGGTTGCTTTATTAATGGATGTTGTTACGGTATACCCTACGATTGTTTTATCTCGGTAATATACGCCAATATGCATTCTCTAGCACCAATTGGTGAGAAGCTGTTTCCCGTACAGCTCATTCAATCCATATGGAACGGGTCTCTGTTTGTAATATTGTTATTAAATCGTAAAAAAATGAAAATTTCCGGCTTGTTATATTTATTATTTTTAATACTCTATTCTCTTGGGGATTTTGTGATCAGATTCATGAGGGAAGGGAACATAGTATTTCTTGATTTACGATTTGCGCAGATTATGGACGCAGTGATATTTATAGCGTCTTTAAGCCTTTTCCTATTCAGGAGCAAGCATTATTCCAGAGAACCATTGCTGTTTGAGTGATCATCTACTGAGAAGAAGATTTCATTGGCGAGTACCAATATTCGGTCTTCAATATAATTCGTGGAGTTTGTACACCAGGAAGAATATTTATCAACCTCTGAACCACGCTCATTTGAACTACAACTGTAACATTTATAACATCTTCTTTGACATTACCAATGTCTAAATCTGTTTCAAGTTTGTAACCAGGAGCATATACAGTTATTGTTTCAGGTATTTCTGGGAAAAGTGCGTTATTGGATACACGTAATTCTTCGGAGTATCTGGCAGGAGCAGGTAACTTTATTGAGCCGCCCTCTTTTGAAGACGCTCGTATTTCTAGTTTGGGTAATTTGTACGGGGAATCTTTTTCATCATACATACGCAGTGCTTCAAGTTTTGAAGTGTCTTCTACATACCAGCGTATTTTCAGCTTAATTGGGCAATCTTTACGTGCAGCGGGTATTTTAAATTTGACAGTAGAATTAGTATCAGACAACACATAATTCTCGCCACCACCTTTTATGTCACAATAACCGGGCGATAAATTATCTTCATCATCACAGCAGCTGGGCATGGTTACCAGAAACAGTATTGTTAAAGAGAATAAAATGGCTCCGATGCCGACAGACTTCATAGCGAAACCAGATCGAACCTGATTAACCATTAACTGTTTGCATCTGAAAGATTTATTTATCATTCTATCAATAGGGTTCAAATGGTTCAAGCTCCCGTACTGATTCAGTACATATGACAGTTGTCTGTTGCGCTCCATTCCTACTGTGTTTAATTATATCGATATTTATCTTTGGCATTTATTATGGATTGACCGTTTCCCCGAAAACTGGGCCAGACGTCATGCGAGTTTTGTGGGAGGTGCAGGCCATGGCGACTTTGGTTACTTATTGTGAACGACATTTCCCTTAAAGTTAGATTAATTCAAACATTTATTAATTGCGATTATTGGGGGAGCAATATGCATAATCTGGGTAAAAAAGAAGCGGCATTCCTTTATGGAAAATTCGGCAATCGCGTCAACTTCAGTGAGACAGAGCTTTTGTTGTACAGCCATGATATCGCGGCTATACCAAACCTGATTAAGCCACTTATAGGCAGCACTGTACCCGATGCAGTTGTTCAGCCGGTATCCGAGGATGAAATTGTAGAGCTTGTAAAATGGGCAGCGGACCGTCGTATCCCTCTCACCCCGCGTGGCAAAGCATCCTCGGGATACGGGGGGGTATTGCCTGTCAAACAGGGCATCGTAGTTGATTTCTACCGCATGAACAGGGTCCTGGCAATAGATAAGGATAACCTTACGGCGAAAGTACAGGCAGGTGTGATATGGGAAAAACTTGATAGAGCGCTTGAAAGAGAGGGGTTGACGCTCAGGCTTTACCCTACCAGCTACCCGTCATCAACGGCGGGGGGTTGGCTGGCCCACGGCGGCGCAGGCATCGGATCATTCGAAGCAGGATGGTTCAGGGATAACGTGGTCAGCGCTCGTATAGTGACGGCTTCCGGCGAGATCAAGGATATCGCTGGTACTGACCTGGATATGGTGTCTGATGCTGAGGGTATTACCGGCTTGATCAGTGAAGTAATAGTTAAAGTGCAGCCAAAAGAAGATCTCAAAGTGATTTCCATCGGCTGCCCTGACGCTCATGATCTGCAGAAGTTCGTTCAATCCGTCATTGATAACAAATTGCCTGTCTGGTCCCTGATTTTCATCAACCCTAAAATGGCCGAGCTTAAAAATAAGTCGCCGCTGCGAGAACACTACGGGCATCCAGCCGAGGAAAGAGTACTATTGCCTGCCGCCTACATTGCTACTCTTACTTTCCGCACGCGTGACGAACAGGCGGTAATGCAATCCCTGCCATCGCTGCTTAAACCCTGCCAGGGCGAGATACTCAGTGATCGGATTGCCGAGCATGAATGGGAGAACCGCTTTAAACTGATGGTGGTTAAACGTCTGGGGCCCAGCCTGATACCGACAGAAGTTGTGGTACCGCTTGATTCACTGGGCAATGTCATGGCTGAGATTGAGCGGAAAGTCAACCAGCCCCTGGTGAAAGAGGGCGTAATCATACGTGAAAGCATCAACGGCAAGCCGGAGGTTGTTATCCTGGGCTTTATACCCAGCGACCAGCGCAAGTTCAGCTACAACTTCGTCTTCCCGCTTTCGCTCACAATAATGAAGATAGTCAAAAGACATGGGGGCAGGCCGTATGCCACCGGCCTTTATTTCGTTAAAAAGGCGAATGAAGTATTGGGCAGGGACAGGGCTGCCAGGATGCTGTCATTGAAAAAGAAGTCCGACCCAAAGAATATTTTAAATCCCGGCAAAGTTGTGGGAAGCAACATCCTGGGCGGCTTTATTGCGTTGGCCGAGGCTTTTGAGCCGGCCATCCGTCCCTTCGGCAATTATATCATCACGCAGGTCGGCGAACGCCCTCAAAAGCCTGTCAGGGACATCCCGGCCGATGTTGCCTGGTATGCCTATTCCTGCTCCCAGTGCGGATATTGCGTGGAAGAATGCGATCAGTTCTATGGGCGTGGGTGGGAGAGCCAGTCGCCACGGGGTAAGTGGTACTGGCTGCGCGAGTACATGGAGGGACGTCAGAAATGGGATCAGTTTATGGTAGACACCATTCTTGTTTGCACTACTTGTGAGCTTTGCAATCTGCGCTGCTCGGCTGCCCTGCCTATCGAGCCTTCCTGGATGAAATTGCGCGGAAAGCTCGTCCACGAAGATAAGAAGATGACTTTCCCTCCTTTCGAGATGATGGCTGCGGCTGTTACCAATGAAGGTGACATCTGGGCAGGATACCGCCGCGACCGTTCAACCTGGTTCCCTCAAGACCTCAAAAAAAAGCATGGCCATGAGGTGAAATCGAAGAATATTTACTTTGCTGGCTGTACGGCAAGCTACGTAGAACATGATATTGGCATGGCCAGCGTTCGGCTGCTGGATGAGGCAGGTGTGGACTTCTCTTATCTTGGCCCGAAAGAGAACTGCTGCGGTACACCCATGCTCGTAGCAGGAAAGTGGGATGTTTTTGCGGAAACCATGAAGCATAATATTGCTGCAGTCAAAGCAACAGGCGCGGATACTGTGATATCATCATGCCCGGCCTGCGATATGATGTGGCGGCACGTTTATCCTGAATGGGCCCGGGAACTTGGAATAGACTACAACATCACCGCCAGACACTATAGTGAAGTCATCTCAGAAAAAATTAAGCAAGGCAAATTCAAATTCCCCGAGAAAGGCAAGGAACCGGTAACCGTGACCTGGCACGATTCATGTCATATCGGGCGCGTCTCGGGCGTCTACGAACCGCCAAGAGATTTGATTAAAGCCCTGCCCAACGTCAATTTCGTCGAAATGACACATCATCATGAGTCCGCTCACTGTTGCGGCAGCGTGCTGACACTCATCAAGGATCCGCCCGTGGCCGCTGATATAGGGCGGATTCGCATTGGGGAGGCACAGGAAGTGGGTGCCGAGAAGATACTTGCTCTTTGCCCCTGCTGCGAGTTTCAGCTGCGTGTCTCAACCGATAAAAAAAATGTAGCTATGCCAATAGTGGACCTGGCAAGATTTGCCTGTGCAAGACTGGGCTATGATTTCCCTGATCCCAATCCCGAAGTCAGGAAGCAATGGGCTGTATTCGAGGGCATGATCGCCCTGATGACGCCGAAAGGCTTTGCTGACCTGATGGGTAAAATGTGGCCCGACCTGATCGATTCCATGCCCTTCGGCATGGGCAGGATGATGAGAGCTATGGGCAAGATACCTGGAGCGCTTGACCTGATGAAACCGATGTTCCCTGTATTATTTCCCAGGCTGTTACCGTTGATGATGCCCAGGGTTATGCCAAAGATTTTGAGCCTGGTGGGCGAGATGATACCCATGCCTGACTACATGGCTGAGCAGATGCCCGGCATGATGCCCGGTATCATGGACAAGCTTATGCCTCACATGATCGGCGATGTCGTCCCGTTGGTTACTCAGCCCATGATCGATTACCTGCGGGGAAAGAAATAGACATCCCGCTCGCCTTCCAGCTTCGATTTATTGCACTAAGAAGAAAATATTCCCATGTTGGTACACAGGGAATATAAATATAGGTGGTTAACGCTTCTGCTTGGCTTTTGCCTTTTCCTCATCCTGCAGAACCCGCCGCAGCACCTTGCCGACCATGGTCTTGGGCAGTGTCGCCCTGAACTCTATATACTTCGGCACCTTGAAGGCGGTCAGCCTCTCCCGGCAGTATGATTGTAGATCAGCGGCGGATAGTTTCTGCCCCGGCACGAGCACGATCCAGGCTTTGACCGCTTCCCCCTGGTAGGCATCGGGAATGCCGGCGACACCTGCTTCGGCAACGGCAGGATGGGTGGCTATCACCTCCTCCACTTCCCGCGGCCAAACCTGGTGCCCGCTGGGCTTGATGAGGTCCTTTTTGCGCGAAGTCAGGTAAATATAGCCGTCCCCATCCATATAGCCGATGTCACCTGTATAAAGCCAGCCGTCCCTGATCATCTCAATGGTACCCTCAGGGTTGTTCCAGTATCCCTGCATCACCTGCGGGCCCTTAACCACGACCTCGCCTTCTTGCCCATAGGGCAGCTCCTTATCCGGGTCGCCTGCGTCAACGAACCTGACGATAACATCCGGCATGGGCAGGCCAACCGACCCTTCCTTCCACTTGCCGCTGAACGGGTGGATGCTGATTACTACGGTTGACTCAGTCATGCCGTACGCCTCCAGGATCCTGGCGCCCGTCATTGATTCGAAACGGG
>JAQTLG010000036.1 GCA_028715025.1 Dehalococcoidia bacterium
AGCTACCAGAACGGCGTCGTTCGCAAATACACGATTAAAGGCATATATACAGTTGTATTTCCCCTGTCCGACATGTCGATCTTCGTTACACAGAAAGAGATGGAATCGGTCCTTGGCCTGCATGACCGTGCTTCTGAGATCCTGATAAAGACGGACGAGTCGTATCCGGAGCAATATTACATCGATCAACTGCGGCGGGCCGGAATCGTACTGCAGGACATCAAGCAGTGGAAGGATTTTATCGGGCTGGTGCTGGGAATCGCTCAGAGTTTTGACATTATCAAGCGAATAATCCTCTTTGTCGGATTGATGGTGGCCGGGGTCACCATATTCATCGTTATCTTTATCGCCACTATCAGCAGGAAAAAGCAGATCGGCATCATGAAAGCCATCGGTATGAAGCAGCAGATCATCGTGATGTCCTATGTCTTCCTGGCTCTTTTCTACGCCCTGATCGGAATCGGAGTAGGAACGATTGTCCTTGAAACGCTGATAGTACCCTATTTTGTAGCCCATCCGCTCAGCTTTCCCATGGGATTTGTCAGCCCGCAAATAGTCCCCAGTGAATTCCTTGTCAGCGTTATAAGCATGATCCTTGTAAGCATTGCGGGCGGATTCATTCCTTCATGGAGAGTCACCCGTGAGAATATTATCAAGGCCATCTGGGGTTAGCTTAAGGGATGATAACGGTTAACAACTTGGAAAAAACCTACCCCGGCCACGTTCCGGTCAGGGCGCTGGTAAATGTAAGTTTTAAAATACCCGGGGGACAATTCGTGGCAATCATGGGGCCAAGCGGATCCGGTAAATCCACCCTGCTTCACCAGCTTGCACTGCTGGATAATCCCACAGCCGGTCGCATATTGCTGGATGATATAGATGTGTCCACGCTCTCCGACCACATGCGTAGCGAATTCCGCCTCAAACGTCTCGGCTATGTGTTCCAGGAATACGCGCTGATACCTGAATTGAACGCAATCGAAAACGCTTATCTCCCGCTTATGCTGCTCGGCATGAAGAAGAGAGACTACATCAGGGCATCGACAGATTTGATGGTCAAAGTCGGGCTGGGCGACCGGCTCAAACACATGATCAGCCAGCTCTCCGGCGGCGAGCAGCAGAGGGTGGCCATAGCCCGCGCACTGGTGAATAAGTCAAAGATATTATTTGCGGACGAGCCCTGTGCAAATCTGGACACTGAGAACAAAGGGATTGTTCTGAGGCTGCTGCGAAAACTGTGCGATGAGCTGGGCCAGACCATCCTGATGGTGACACATGAGCCCGAGCAAAGACAATTCGCCGACCGTGTTATCTGGTTGAAAGACGGCCGCATTGAGAGCGAGGAGACAATTTGCGCCGAAGAGCGCGATGATGCTTTGCATAACGCCTATCGCACCGATGAGACCGCGAACGACGATCAATTCCTGAAATAAACCTTCTTCACCCCGAATACGTTTATTATAATGAATAGAATATCTGACGGGGGTAAATATGATTAAATTTTTAACAGCTTTTTTAGTTATGCTCTGTGTCCTGACCATGGTCGCCTCAAGTGTACCGGCGTCAGCCGACAGCGCGGAAATAACAGCCATAGGAGACGCCACCACACCTGCAATCCTGCCGGACTCGGGCCTTAATTTTCTGAACGGCTGGGGCAGGAACATTCAACTGATGTTTGCGGGAAGTGATGCTGCAAAGGCCAGGCTGATGCTGAAATACTCAGGCGAAGATGCGCTGGCATTGAAGGAAATGTACGCGGCGGGCAAATATGATGTGGGCGCCAGGCAATCGGAGCAATATGCGCTGCAACTACAGAACACTGTACAGGCCGTGGAGCAGGTCAGGGCCAGCCAGGGAGAACAGGTCTCGGTGGAGCTGATCACCAAACTGGAACAGAATTATCTTAAACAGCAGGAGGTCCTGCTGTCAGTGCTGGAAAAAGCGCCCGAAGCAGCGCAAAGCGGTTTACTCAACGCCATCGAGAATTCCAACAAACACGTCGCCACAGTGATTCTCGCTCAAGAAGGCGAGCAGGCCCTGCTGCAGTACCAGACGCAGGTCAACCAACAGACGAATAATATGGGAGAGGAGACCAAGGTCATGGTACAGCAAAGACTGCAGGCCGTGCATGGACAGTCCGGCCAGTCTTCCGGCAGCAGCAGTGGACAGGGCGTTCAGACACAGACTCAGACTCAGACCCAAACACAGACCCAGACACAGACACAAACTCAGACTCAGGCCGAGGTCCAGACACCGTCAGTGCTGCCGGTGCAGGTACAGGTCCAGGCTACTGTACAGACTCAACAGCAGACCGAACAACAGACCGGCCAGCAGAACCAGAATCAGAGCAGCGGTTCTTCAAATACAGGCTCCGGAGGCGGCGGCCAGGGCAGCGGCAATAAGAAATAGCCTTTGATGTAAACAGCTTGCCTATTTCAGCAATAAAAGAGTGCGGGTTTGGAAACCCGCACTCTTCTGATTTCCCTGGCCGAGACCTTGCCTCTATTTCTTCGCGCCCTCGGTAAGCTGGCTGCGAAGCTCGCGCTTCAGCACCTTGCCGATGGCAGACGTGGGCAGCTTATCCATAAAGACGATTGTTTTGGGCACCTTGTAGGGCGCGACCCGGCTGCGGAGGTACTCCGTGATCTTCTTCTTCTCCTCCTCGCTCTGCTCGATGCCGGGTTTGAGCACGATAGCCGAAGCAACCATCTCAGAGCCGGGCCGGTTAGGATCCGGTATACCAACGCTGGCGCCCGTATCGACATCGGGGAACTCGCAGATGATGTCATCCAGCTGGCGCGTGTAAACCTTGAAACCGGAAACGTTGACCATGTCCTTGAGACGGTCAACTACAAAGATGTAGCCCTCCTCGTCCATCTGGCCGATATCTCCCGTATGGAACCAGCCGTCCTTCAACACCTTGGCCGTCTCCTCCGGCTTGCCGAAATAGCCTTTGGTGAACACCTGCGGCCCCCTGATGATAATCTCGCCGGGCTCACCGAAGGGCACAGGCTCGCCTGTGGTGGTATCCACTATTTTAATATCTGTATCGGATATGGGCAGACCGACCGAGCCCGGCTTCTTTTTGCCGAAAAGCGGCCCGGCCGTCACGATAGCGCTGGTCTCCGTCAGCCCGTATACCTCAACCAGCTTGTTGGCGCCCACAATGCTCTCAAACTCCTTGATATACTCCGGCGGGAAGGGCGCGGCTCCGCTGCAGAAATACTGAACTTTCGAGAAATCATAGGAACGAAAGTCGGGCTGCTTCATCAGCTCAAGGAAGACCACGGGCACATTGCCTATAAGGTGAGGCCTGGTCTTCTTCATCCACTTGATAATGAATTTCTGGTCGCGCGGGTTGGGCACGGACACCTGTGTGACTGCCTTGGAGAACATGGCCAGCCCCATCACCAGTCCGGCGATGTGGAAAAGCGGCATTGCCGTAAGCCCGACCTGCTCCCCTACAGGTGTATCCAGCCAGGTTGTGACCTGTATCATCTGCCGTACCAGGTTGCGATGGGTAAGCTCGGCGCCCTTCGGCAGCCCGGTGGTGCCGCCCGTGTACTGCATGGCGCAGGTATCATCCGGACCGACCTTGACCTCGATTATGTCAGCCGGCAGCTTTTTCATCACATCTGTAAACTGCCAGACCTCTATGCCTTCAAGTGTCTCCACCTTGCCGGTGGGCACCTTCTTAGAGAGTTTGGCCAGTGTCTTGATAGGTTGAGGGATATAGTCCAGTATGCAGGTGAAAACACATAGCTTTAGCTCCGTCTCCGGCGCCACACGTTTGATGCGCGGGAAGAGGGCGTCCAGCGTCAGGAGGGCTTTGGCGCCCGAGTCCTTGAGCTGGTATTTCAGCTCCTCCTCCGTCAGCAACGGGCTAACACCACTGAGAACGCAGCCGGCCTTCTGTATACCCAGCGCGGCAACATAGTATGCCGGCAGGTTGGGCAGGTTCACACCGACGATGTCGCCCTTCTTTATACCCGCTTTTTGCAGGAGCGCGGCAAAGCGGTTGGACATAGTGTCGAGCTGGCCGAAGGTAAAGGGCGTGCCCATATACCACAGGGCTATGCGCCTGGGGAATTTTTGGAAAGCCTCCTTGATGGATTCCCAGAAGGTGAGTTCGGGATACTTGATATTTGCGGGAACGTGCGGATCGTACTGCTTGAGCCAGGGCCTCTGATCGTAATGATCAGCCATCGTGCAACAACCTCCTCAATTTTTTATGACAGCCGGAGGATTCCGGCCTGACCACCACATAACCGATAGCGGCGACCCTGACAACCCCAGGAATCAGGCATTTGAACCGGGATAGCCTGCGCCTATTCTATCAGATTTAAAACACTCTTGTGTCAACAAATAATCAATATCACAGATTTATTATGCGACTATCAAGATTTAAGCTCATCCAGGAATTCACTGATGAACTGCTTCACTTCATCCGCCGGTTTGATCGCGCCGTAATGCCCTTCACACAGTATGTCCGCTTCGATCTGCATTATTCGCTCCAGCGATATGGCCGCAAGCTGCGGATCGCCTCCCCACATGGGCATGTACGGGCCGTGTATATCCTGCCCGAAGAGCACCTTCTTCCCCTCCGATTCTATCGTCACCACCATGCTGCCGGGCGTATGCCCGGGCACATACATAAAACTGAATTTCGTTGATCCTATGAACCGTTCATTCAACTGTCCCGCGAGTTTTTCGTCCACCGGGCACGGACGGTAGCGCACGCCATAGTGCTCGGCGCCCACCTTTTTGCCCGATTCTATGGCTGCTGAATCCTCCGCATGGGCGATCACACGCAGGTTGAACCGGTCGCGCAGGTCCGCTGCGGACCCGATATGGTCGATGTGTGCATGAGTTATGATCAGCGTAGTCAACTGCTCGGGCATGAAACCCAGCGCCTGTATATTGACTATTAGCTTATCCGTGCTCCCGCCCGCCCCGGCATCGATCAGCACCAGCTCGCCGGCATCGACCAGATAAACACAGCAGTCCATACCGCTGGAGATATCGGCGCTGCCGACCATGTAGACCTTTTCACAGACTCTGAAAGGGCTCTGCATCTCCACCCTACCGTTTTACAAGCTCAAGCAGGCAGTACTCATAAGGCAGTCCCCCAGGAGCATGATAGAACCTGTCCCTCAGCCTATGATAAATCTCTTCGATCTCTCCCTTGTCCTCGGCAGCAAGCCCTGTCTTGATGGAAGATTCGCTCCACGCCCGTACCACGTGAGCCAGAATGTCGGCCAGTTTGCCCTTGGCCTGCTCGTCGTCCAGTTGATTCTTAAACTGCGCATAGTAGGCGCAGGGGACGGTCATCTCTTCAAAGAATGCGAGGTCAAACGTTTGCGCCAGCCCATCTTCTCCTATCAGGGACTTCATCTCCTGCGGCGTTGCGAAATAGTCGGGGACAAAAATGGCCTTACACTCCTCCTCCTTGATCCTGCCCTCCCGGCACAGCTCGTGGCAGATATCGCGCAGGTTATTATATCCCGCCGACGCCGGCCAGCGGTCGCCACCCCGGTTGGTCAGGTTGGCCATAAACAGGGCGCCCCCTTCTCCCAACTCGGCGGCACGCTCCCTCAAAAATACTCTCCAATCCCTCTTCCATTTTTCCACGAACTTACGGCGGTCTTTATCAGGCAGCTGGTTGGCCTGTATATGCGACGGGTGTTGAAAAAATTCCGTGCCCACGTCTTCGGTGTTCAGCCAGTGCAGCGATGTGGATGAGAACCCGAGATGCAGTTTTCCTTTTATCTCGGGTAACGCCTCATAAAAGGACCGACGGATATAATCAGCCTCCACGCCGCCCAGCTGTTTCAATCTCGAGCCTGCCCAGAATCGGTCGAAATAGTCCCGCACGGCTATATCATTATAGACCAGTCTGATTTTAAGCGAGGGATTTATGGCACGGATCTGCCCGATGATATTTTCAAACAGTACGCTCGAATTCACGCCGTCCGCAGCGCCGTAATCGGCTATAACGAATGGCGTATCCGTGTCCATGCGTGTTATGCGCGGCGCGACGGACTTAATATAGGCCAGGATAGCGGGCAATATCTTGTAATCAACCGCTTTTGCCGTGTCGGAAATGCGGCTGTAATCTCCGGTCATAGTCGGCATATAATGCTGAGCTGCTGCGTCATTCTTGTTTCGATCTGCCACTTAACCTCTCCTGATCGCTGCTGCGGGAAATTTCACATTCCAATATACCATTGAAGCGGAGGCGCTCACAACAGGCGCTGATTATGGAAGGGGCGCCCGAGGGCGCCCCTTCCCATAGGAGGAAAAGGCGCTTAATAAGCCTGTGTATACAGCTGGATTATGTCATTGGGATCACTGACGGGACGTCCGTTGAAGATAACGGCCGTATCCGCGATGGCATGGAAGGCGCATATGGCCAGGTTCTCTTCGGGAACGCCCACATCGCGCAGCCTCATGGGATGTCCCACTTTCTGCATAAGCGCTTCGACGGCGTCCGCCGCAGCCAGGGCGGCATCTTTTTCGCTCATACCTTTGATGTTGACGCCCAGCGCATGCGCCACCAGCGCCAGCTTGTCGGCGGACGTTTCCAAGTTGTAACGCATCACCTTGGGAAGGACGATGCCGCAGGCCGCGCCGTGGGGCACGTGATGAAGCGCGCCGATAGTATGCGCCATGCCGTGAGCCAGCCCGACCTGGGCGGTGGTAAAGGCCCAGCCGGCCATGGTGGCAGCCACCTGCAGATTGATCCTGGCTTTCTCGTTCTTACCATCCTCCACGGCCAGCGGGAGGTTCTCCCCGATCAACCTGATCGCCTGCAGCGCCATGCCGTCGCAAATCAGGTTGGACATAGTGCTGGTCATGGCCTCCACAGCGTGGGTCAACGCGTCCATGGCCGTCGATACGGTCAGCGCTTTGGGCAATCCCAGGGTGAAGATCGGATCGAGTATAGCCACATTCGGCGAGATTTTGGGATCCACGATGAACAGCTTGCGGCCGGCTGTGTGGCTGGTGAGCACGGCTATGCTGGTCACCTCGCTGCCGGTACCGGACGTTGTGGGAACAGCGATGTGCGGCGTCTGCGGCTCCGTCAGCACCAGGAAGTTAAGGTAATCATTGGCCTTGCCGCCGTTCTTGAGGGTAACGCAGACGCCTTTGGCAGTGTCCATGACGCTGCCGCCACCCACGCTGACGATGCAGTCGGCCTTTAACTCACGTGCCACCCCGGTGGCGATATCCACCGCCTCCAGATCAGGGTCGGCGGGTATTTTATCGAACATTCCGACGCAGAAATCCGCCAGTGCATTCTTTACCAGGTCGGCCAGACCGGCCGCTTTTACGCCCGGATCGGTCAGTACCAGCGCCCTCTTACAGCCCAGGTCGACTATAGCTTTATAGATCGATGACAGCGCTCCGTGGCCGGATACGACGGTTGTAGGAGCAGAGTAAGTAAACCCATCCACTTTCTTATAGTCCGATATCAGCTGGAAATACATATTGGTGTGGTTGTGGGCCATGGAATTGACATGGATACGTTTTATCTGAGTGTATTCGTGCAGGCACTCCAGGCCGAAATCGCGGCCGATGCCAGACTGTTTGTAACCTCCGAACGGGCAGAAGTCCGAGAAGATGTGGTAGTTGTTGATCCACATCGTGCCCGTGCGGACCTGGCTGGCCAGGCGCTGGGCCCTGGCGTTATTGCCGGAGAATACGCCGCCCGCCAGGCCGTAAATAGAATCGTTGGCGATGGCCAGCGCCTCTTCGTCGCTGTCGAACTTGATAACGCTGACCACCGGGCCGAATATCTCCTCCTGGGCGATGCGCATTCTGTTGTTCACCTTGGCAAAGATGGTGGGTGCGTAGTAATTGCCTTCAGGCATGCCGGGAACCTCGACGCGCTTGCCGCCCGTGATAATCTCCGCGCCCTCTTCCTTACCGATCTTTACATAGCGCTCAACCGTGGCCAATTGCTCCTTGCTGACCAGCGGTCCCATGTGTGACATGGGATCCATCTGGTAACCGACGCGCAGCATTTCGGCCCGTTTTTTCATCTTATCCAGGAACTGGTCATAGATTTTAGAGTGTACCAGCAGCCTGGTGCCCGATGAACACACCTGGCCCTGGTGGAAGAAAGTGCCGAAACAGGCGCCTTCCACAGCCAGGTCGATATCCGCATCATCGAGTATGATATTGGCCGATTTGCCGCCCAGCTCCAGCGAAACTTTTTTCACCGTGCCGGCGGCCATCATCATGATCTCCCGCCCTACCTCCGTGCTGCCGGTCAGCGCGACCTTATCTACATCGGGGTGTGTGCAAAGCACCTTGCCCAGTTCTCCGCCGGGGCCCGGGATTACATTGATCACACCGTCGGGAATGCCCGCCGCCCTGGCGGCCTCAGCCAGTATACAAGCGGTCAGGGGTGTGACCGAAGCCGGTTTGATAACTATGGTATTGCCCATGCACAGCGCCGGGGTGATCTTCCAGACCGCAATATACATGGGGTAGTTCCAGGGCACGATCCCGACACATACGCCCAGCGGCTCCCTGCGGATAAACTCACGTCCGGGCGCAAAGGCATTGCCCGATACAGGGATCTCCTCCTCCCATGGAAATTTAGTGGCTGCCGCCAGGCTCAAATTGCGCATATGGGTTATGCTGATCAGCGGCATGAATTTGGCCAGCGATATTATCTGGCCGGCATCCATCGATTCGGTGGCGGCCAGGCGCAGCCCCTGCTGCGCAACCTGGTCGGCGAAATCCTGTATCTTGGCCATGCGCGCCTTCACCGGCATTCTGCTCCACTCGCCCTTATCGAAAGCTCTGCGCGCCGCCGCGATGGCTGCCTCGGCGTCCTCCTTGCCCGCCTGTGCCACAGTAGCGATGGGCGCTCCGGAGCCCGGATCGATCGATTGGAATGTTTTTCCGCTCCTGGAATCCACGAATTTGCCGTCGATAAAAAGTTTGTACTGGTCCATTAAGTTCCTCCCGCTATTTATTTACTCTTTAATATTGCCGAAATATCTCCGCATACAGTTCAACAGCCCACTTGCTTTTTGCCCTCGCTCTGCATTTTCAACAGAAACGGCGCCACTTTGAAAAACGACTTTATCTTCTGTGAAGTACTCTGGGTGTACATGAAGCGCAGAGCATCCAGCAATCCCTGCTCGGCGCCATCCATCGCCGGGTATTGATAAAACTCCTTTTTATTGCCGTTTTTGCATTCGGTGATCGATTTGATATTTGTGAACGCCCGGATGCCGATCTCGCTGTGATAACAGCCGATGCCGGATTCCTTGACGCCGCCGAAGGGCAGGCCCGGAACGGCAAACGTAATCAACGCATCGTTGATATTTACCGAGCCGGTCCTGATCTTACCGGCGATCCTCCGGCCCTCCTCCATATCCCGCGTGAATACGGCCCCCGAAAGCCCGTAGTTCGTGCTGTTGGCAATTTTAATAGCCTCCTCGACATTGTCGTATGGCATGACGGGCAGCAGCGGGCCAAAGGTCTCCTCCTGCATGACTTTCATATCTCTGGTGACGTCGGTGAGGACCACCGGGGGGTAGCACATCCCGGCCAGTTCACAGCTCAAGGCGCCCTCGGGTAGCAACTTCGCCCCTCTGGCAACGGCGTCTTCGACCTGCCGCTGCACCACTTTATACTGCGACTCCATAGTCATACTGCCGACCTCACCCGCTCCCGTGCCGGATTTTATCTTTTGAACAATGCTCATGAGCTTCTCCAGGAAGGCAGCATAAACCGGACGTTCCACCAGGCATATCTCCATACCGATGCACGTCTGACCACAATTGGTGAAGGCGCCCCAGCTTATTGCGTTGGCCGCCTTATCCAGATCGGCGTTTTTTGTCACTATCGCCACGTCTTTTCCGCCGAGCTCCATAATGGCCGGCACCAGCCTTTCAGCTGCCTTAATATTTACGCGCCGCCCGATCTCGGTGGAGCCGGTAAAGAAAAACATGTCGATGCCGGCGTTTTCTACCAAGGCTT
>JAQTLG010000037.1:0-6399 GCA_028715025.1 Dehalococcoidia bacterium
GGATTCTGAGGTGAGCCAGGGAAGAATACGTGCTTCGCAGAGGCACAGTTCATGACGGGGAGTTCATAAGAGGAACAATGACGATTCATGCCTTCGGAGGCAAACGTGCCGAACGCATGCAAACAGCTGATCAGCGATGATTGCAGGACATAAAACGATGAAAATATTGGTGATACTGGCTCATCCGGATAAAAAGAGTTTCAACCATGCCATAGCGGAGACGGTCGTTAAGACTTTACGGGCTACCGGCCATCAGGCTGTTTTCCATGACCTGTATAAAGAGGAGTTTCCGCCCGTGCTGCCGTCTGTCGAGATCCCTCAATCGGCCTACCTTCCGCCATTAATATCCGGACACGTTAGCGATCTTGTTTCCGCCGACGGCATCATCGTGGTGCATCCCAATTGGTGGGGACAGCCCCCCGCCATATTGAAGGGGTGGATCGACAGGGTCATTCGTCCGGGCACGGCCTACGAGTTCAATGAGGGGGACAGTGGCGAAGGCGTGCCCAACGGATTGCTGAAGGCCGGAGCAGCGATCGTATTCACTACATCCAATACGCCACAGTCAAGGGAACAGGCGGTCTTCGGTGATCCTCTGGAGACGATCTGGAAGAACTGCGTTTTCGGCCTCTGCGGCGTGGATGACTTACATCGAAAGAACTTCGGTGTTATTGTCACCAGCACACCGGAGCAGAGACGAAAATGGCTTGAGGAAGTCGAAAATATCACGAACAGATACTTCCCTTAGAGTTATGCAATAAAACTGTTGCAAGGACAACGTTCGCGCACTATCAATGTATTGTCATCATCAACAGATAAACCAGCGGAATGGTCGCAAGGCTCAGAACGTACATTGCGATAGTCAGCGCTGAAGCCAGCCCTCCATTGCAGCCGTATCTTGCAGCGATCACTGCAGCCACTGCACCCGCCGGCATTGACGCCTCAATTACCAGAACCTGTTCCTCCAATTGCGGCAGGCCGAATAAATGCGCGCCAGCCAGGGCTATCAAAGGCTCGGCAATCAGGTTAATACAGAAAAGAGCCGCGATAGGTGGCAACAGATGCCTGAGGGGTATCTTCTGCAGCATCAAACCTATGGCGAACGCTGTAAATATCTCCAGTGAGTCACCCATCATATTCAGCAGCGTATTCAAGGTCTTCATCGCAGTGTTTTGCCAGGGCAGGTTGAGAAAGGAGCAGGCGATGCCCAGTACCACGGCAATGAAAATGGGGGAGAGGAAGAACTCACCCGTTGAGGCCAGCACGCTCTTGCCGTCGGGATGTTCCCTGCCGAAATACATGGCGACAGGTATGGCAAGCAGAAACAGGGGCACACCTGCGCCGAGCTCGCTTATCACCAGTGCATCCTGTATTGCCTCGTGGTTATTTTGAAAGACCTGCATAATCAGGGCATAGCCGAGAGTGGATGAGCTGCCCCAACCGGATACAAGGACGAATGCGCCCAGAGATTTTTTATCCATTTTCAATATTTTACCGGCGGCAAAGCCCAGGGAACAGGCAATCAGGATCGTGATAAACATGATAAGCGCAGGCAGCAGCTGTTCAACTTCAAACGTCCGTGTGGCGAGGTTGATAAATATCAGCGCCGGCAGCGAGAAGTCAGTCACAAGACGGGAGAAGAGCGTTTGATGCTCCGTCGAGAGTATGGATCGATTTCGAAGAAGCAGTGTGATTAAAACCAGCGCAACCAGTATGAAAAGCGATCCGAGCAATGCATAAAAATAATTCATGTGGATTTTAAAGGGGGATCCCCTGTTCCAGCAGTAGGCGATTAAAGATTCCGCGTGACCTGCCGTTGATGGTCACTTCTATTTTCGGCGCAGTCGACCCGGTGCATTTCATGATCAGAAGGGAATCGTAAAGCTCTTCTATATCCAGGTCGAAGGACGACTGCTGAATGTCGGCGCGCTGGACATGGCACCCGTTGACGCCGAAGGCATTCCCGCGGGCGGCATCGATGTAGAGGTCGCCCCAGCGGATCTGGGTCAGCGCGGCTGCCGCGACCGCAGTCCCGGCGCCCCAGTCCGGCATGACGTAGCCCTCGATCTTGACGTCCAGTCCCACGTGCCCGTAATTCTCGGCCACGGCGCCCCGGTCAGCCGGAGACATCGGGCGTACGTTGGCGGGCGCCACTCTGCGGTGTTCCTCCAGATACATAAGTGTGAAGGCTGCGCGCAGTGCGGCGATGCCGCGCTGGAACAGCTCCGCCTCGCCTGTGATCTCGTACCATTCCATCAGCAGTGTGGCGAAAAGGGCCTGCCGTGCGTCGTTCCATTCGGCATCGTTGTTAATGGAGGAGAATCCTCCGCGCGTGTCAATATCCAGAAAGGGCGCATCCCATATCTGCTGGAAAAGCAGCAGTACATCAAGTGCGGCGCGTCCGTAAGTCAGGTAGCGCTGCTCGCGGGTGCATTGATAAAGATTGCCCATCAGGTCGGCGGTCCAGGAAATGCATAATGTGCCCTGGGGTGTGATGCCGGTGGAGCCGTCCTTCCATCCAAGGGAATTGGGTGAGCAGGAGAAGAAGACCTCGGTATCGAACCATGTGTGGCGAGGGAAGACCTTCTCGATGATGAAGTCCGCTACCCGCTGTGCCGCATGAAGATACTTTTCTTTGCCTGTCGATTTATAAAGTAAGGCCAGGAACATGCCGGCGGCCGCGCTGGAGGCGCTCTCTGCCAGGGCCGACTCGGGCAGGGGAGTCCCGTCTTTCCTAACTTTTACCCAGGTCGGGACGGCCCCCGAGGGAAGCTGCGAGCGCAGGAAGAAATCGCCTAACGCCTCGCAGCGTTCGCGGAAAAGTGGCTGCTCTTTGTTCAAATACCGGTCGGCGGCCAGCATCCACCATCCCGTCACAGATGCGTCGGGAGTGTGATAGGCGCCGGTGTAGCGCCATACGCGCGAGCCGGGCACCCAGCCGGGATGCTCTCCGTCCCCGCTGAAAATGGAGGGAAAGATGCCTGCTGCGGACGGCGCGGACAGCGCAAGGTTCCACATGCACCGTGCGCGCTCCTCCAGACCCCGGTCTCGCCATGACCGGCCGAAATACATCAGGCCGAAGGATGTGCGCACATTATTGAGGAACATCGTGTTCCACAGGTGGGGATGTATGCCGCGGCCGTTCCACTTGATCAGCTCGATTTTCTCCCGGAGCGAGAGGGTGGGTGTAAAAAGGTAATTCAGTACCACGCCCGGCGTGGTGTCGTTGGGCAGCTTTTTTGAGCCCTGGCCCAGCCCCGGCCGGACGATGCGTCCGCAGAGGCCGCCGCAGTCCCTTCCTTCAAGGCTGAATCCTCGCCAGAGTCCATAGTTCTCGAAGGTGTTTTCGAATGACAGCCGCGCGTACTGCTCGAAGGGCAGCACCTGGGGATCTATGGAGGAGGTCAGATGTTTAAGTCCGTAACGCTGCCAGAGGAAGCGCAGCACCGTCTGATGAGAGAAAGGACCGGTCCCAAGGTCGAAGAGCAGCGTAAATACCATGCGGAGGGTATCGCCGGGCTGAAGGACGGCTGCCGATCCAGTCGGGGAATAAAAAATATGGCCGTGCGGCCTGCAATCCTGCAAAACGTAGCTCAGCCTGGGGGCGAGGTCGTCCCCTTTGCGGGGAAGGTCGAAGTCCATTGCGCTGCGTAGGGGGTTTGCCGTGTACAGATCGAGGTTGGGCACGAGGGCGGCCTGAAGTCCGCCGTGGCGCGCGATAATGCAGGGTGAACGGAACGAATGGTCGCCGATGACGTCTGTTCGCCGGGACTTTAAAGTAGGTACCCAGGCATAGTCGAGCGGATCGTCCGGGTCACGTCCCGCGCCGGGAGGAAAAGTATATGCATGTCCGAAGGCCACGACCTGCAAGGGATTGACGGCCGTCAATACGGTGGTTACATCAAAACCATGTACATCGGGGGCCTCGCTGAAAGTTGTCTCTATTTTCAGGTCGGTACGCTCGACGGCGGCCGACATACCGGATGCAGACGTATAGGGCGTCAGGCGGCCTTTTTTCCCTTTGAGCTCCAGCACGATATCGCCGTGCGGCTCCCCGCAGAGCAGCATTTTGCCGTCTTTCGACATGAAGGTCTGGATGTACCCGCTGCCGGATGGTTGTAATTCCATTGAGACGTATGGTACGGAAGGTTGCTTCATTTTTCCGCTGCCTCCTGCCTTGATTCCTAGAAGGGTTGTCCTATCTTACCCTGTGCGGGCGACCTTATCAACAGGGACAACCCATACGACCTTTAGTGATAAAATGGCTTGTGGAATAATCTGACCACAGATATCTTTTCAGCAGAAGGAGTCATTATGCAGAAAACGATGAAGGGCGCCATACTACCGGGGAACAGCACGGTCGAACTGAAGGAATTCCCGCTGCCTGTGCCGGGGCACGGCGAGATGCTGATAAAGATGAAGGCGTCCGCGATCTGCGGCTCGGATATCAGGTGTATCTACAGGGAACATCTCGGCAAAGGCCCAGAGGGCTACAAGCCGGGAACGATAGCCGGGCATGAGCCGTGCGGGCAGGTTATACAGGTGGGGCCGGGCTGCAGGAGGTTCAAAGCCGGCGACAGGGTGATCGTATACCATATATCCGGCTGCGGGGTCTGCAACGATTGCAGGCGCGGCTACATGATCTCCTGCACCAGCCCATTCAGGCGGGCCTACGGGTGGCAGCGGGACGGAGGCATGGCCGAATACATGCTTGCCGAGGAGAAAGACCTGGTATATCTTCCGGAGCAGTTGACATATTCCGACGGCGCCCAGGTTGCCTGCGGGTTCGGGACTGTGTATGAAGGGCTTGAAAAGATCGGCGTATGCGGGGGCGACTCGGTGCTGGTGACCGGCCTTGGTCCGGTCGGGCTTGCCACAGCCATGCTGGCCAGGGCGATGGGCGCGAATAAAGTATTCGGCATCGAGGCGAGCGAGGAAAGAATGGAGATAGCTATAAAAATGAATCTATTCGATATGGTTTTGCAATCCGGGCAGGATAATGTGGGATTGATCAGGGATTTGACCGGCGGAAGAGGTGTTGAGAAAGCGGCGGATTGCAGCGCAAACGATGAAGCAAGGCGTACCTGTATCCGGGCAACCGGAAAATGGGGTAAAATCGTCTTCCTGGGTGAGGGCGGAACATTTGCCTTCAATCCCTCGGAGGACATCATCCACGAACAGAAAACGATTTACGGGTCCTGGGTCACCAGCATCTGGAGGATGGAGGAGCTGGTGGAAAGGCTGGTGCGCTGGAAAATACATCCCGAAAAGTTGATCACCCACCGGTTTCCGCTGGAGAAGGTGGCTGAGGCCTATGCGCTGATGGCCGGCGGGAAATGCGGCAAGGTCGCCGTCTGTTTCGACGAGGAGTTCAAAAGGTAGGCGAGAAGACATGGCGCGAAAAGATATCGATACGGGCGCAGTCGACCCTTCCAGCGTTCCGTATAAAACGCTGAACAGCGGACTCAGGATACCCGCCATCGGGCTGGGGACCTTCGGCTCGGATAGTGTGACGGGCGAGGTCGTATCTGCGGCCGTCAAAGACGCTATTTTTCTTGGTTACCGGCATATCGACTGCGCTTCGGTTTATGGAAATGAGCATTGCATCGGTACGGCACTGCAGGAAGCCATGGAGGAAGGCATTAAAAGGGAGGAGCTGTGGATAACCTGCAAGCTCTGGAACGACATGCATGGCGAAGGCGCCGTGCTGCGCTCCGTGACCGCAAGCCTGCGAGACCTGAGGCTCGACTATCTTGACCTCTATCTCATCCACTGGCCCTTTCCAAACTATCATGCGCCCGGTGTAGGTGTAGCTGCCAGGGATCCCCATGCCAGGCCTTACATACACGAGGAATATATGAAGACCTGGCGTCAGATGGAGGATTTAGTATCCAGGGGACTGGTCAGGCATATCGGCGCCTCCAACATGTCGATTGCCAAGCTCAAGCTGCTGCTGAAAGACTGCACTGTCAAGCCGGCCTGCAACCAGATGGAACTGCACCCGCATTTCCAGCAGCCGGAGCTGTTCAACTACGTAACCGAAAACGAAATTGTCCCCATCGGCTATTCTCCGCTGGGCTCTCCGGGACGGCCCGAGCGCGACAGGACTACGAGCGATACGGTTGATATGGAAGACCCGGTTATTGTGGGCATTGCGCAGAGGATGAATATACACCCGTCCGCGGTCTGCCTGAAGTGGGCCGTGCAGCGGGGGCAGATACCCATACCCTTTTCAGTTAGAAGGAAAAACTACCTTTCCAATCTCAAAGCAGTGACCGAAAATCCGCTCACGGATGAAGATATGAGGTTGATATCGGAAATCGACAGGAACTGCAGGCTGATCAAAGGTCAGGTATTTCTCTGGCCCGGCGCCGGTGGGTGGGAAGACCTGTGGGATAT
>JAQTLG010000037.1:6499-9836 GCA_028715025.1 Dehalococcoidia bacterium
TTTCGTGAACATATACGAAGCACCATCGTATGCAGGAATAAATTAAAAGAGGTTAGAGATGGGGATCTTTCGCAGAATCATGCCGATTGCTGTCATTCTGGCTGTGCTGGCATCGATATTGCCACCCTGGGTAACGCCGGTATTCGCCGCGTCATCACACACCTGGACATCCCAGGCCGACTTCGAGGCCGGTGTACTTAATAGTGTCGATACATCCTCAAGCCCCGGCGACGTGCTTCTGGATACAAGTATTGATACAGGTACCGGTGCTTTTGATTTTCTGGATGTGGATGGCCTGGTGTACAACGACTCCCGGAAAGCTGCGGTTTCTCAGCTGAGCTCGGCGGGCCAAAACAGGGTATACGTTGAAACGTCCTCCGGCCCATTCTATGCCGCAGACGAGGTGCTTATTATCCAGATGACCGGCACAGGCGCCGGGGACTGGGAGACGCAACATGTCCAGTCTGTGGAATCAGAATATCTCGTCCTGACGGAAAATCTGATCAATACGTATTATGTAAATGCGACCAGCAATGCCCAGGTTATCATGATTCCCCAGTTTAAAGATGTTACCGTGAAAAACGGGGGCAGGCTCACCTGCGACGCATGGGATGGCTCCACGGGCGGCGTTGTTTTCTTCAGATCGACGGGCACCGTCACGATTCAACAGGGCGGCAGCATCGATGTTACAGGAAGGGGTTTTGAGGGTGGAACAGGCGGGTCCGGTGGAAGTGGTGGACAGGGTGGAGACGGAGGTAGTGGAGGCTATGACTATGGAAAACACCCAGCAACTGCAGGCGGTATGAGTGGGACAGGTGGAACAGGCGGAGAGGCCGGCTGCGGCATCCACCATTTGTGTCATCCGGGTGCCGATGGTGGCTTGATGGGCTATGATGGACAGCACGGGGCACCGGGGAATTATGGTGGTGGCCCCGGCGGAGGAAATTCCAACACGGGAGGTCAAAACGCCAGCAGCAATGATCTTTCCTCGTTGCAATTAGGCGGTGGTGGTGGTGGTGGCAGCGGGGGACAGGGGGGATACGGAGGAGGAGGATGTGGTGGAGGTGGTGAAGGTGATACCGGGACCGGGTATGATGGAGACCCTGGCGCAAAGGGTGGTAGTGGTGGAACAGGTGGTACCGGGGGACCGGGCGCAGGCGCAATCATCATTTGTGCAAAAGAAATCATCATCAACGGGAATATCTGGGCCGGGGGATTGTCGGGTACGGCAGGGAACAATGGGAATGCGGGGGATAATCCTGATTCAAGTGTTGACTCAGGTGACGGGGGACAGGGGTCAGTTGTTTGTGGCGGTGGAGGTGGCGGCGGTGGCGCCGGATCACAGGGTGGTAACGGCGGAAAGGGAGGCAGCGGCGGTGCGGCTGGCACTATATGGATGTTAGCCGATAATATGACTCTGGGTAATTCACTGGTGCAAGCTATTGGAGGGAACGGTTCAGCCGGCGGCCCTGGCGCCGATGGCGGCGATGGTGCAATTTATGGAGCTGGTGGTGATACTGTTGCGTGGTGCGGCGGACATGACGGAACCTGGGGGGACCCTGGTCCCGACGGGTCCGGAGCCAGTTGGGGTAATAAAGGGGGTTATGGCAAGATCCGATTGGATTATACTTCGCTCTCCGGAAGCACGGATCCCGCCCCGGCCTATCAGTCAGGCATTTATGTATCCAGCGGCACAATCGCCTCGGACGTCCTGGATAACGGCTTCGATGACACTCCCTGGCAGGTACTGCAGTGGCAGGAGACAATCCACGGACAAACAGACATATCATTCGAGGTCAGAGCCAGCAACACAGCCTTCAACAAGGGTGATGCTGCGCCTGCCTGGACATCAGCCGGCAGCAGCAGCCCGGTTACCACCGGCCTGCCTTCAGGACGCTACATGCAGTGGCGAGCCATATTGACTACACCGAGTTCATTTTATACACCGGTCTTACATCAGGTGACGATCCAGTATACCAATGCCCCGGTTGTAGAGACGGGTAGCGCAACATCCATTTCAACAACATCTGCCACGCTGAATGGAAATCTTGTTGCCATGAACCCGGCTCCCAACGCTATGGTCTCCTTCGAATATGGTACCGCTCCCGGGAGCTATAGCTGGGAGACCACTCCCCAGCAGATAACCAGCCCGGGCGCATTCCAGGCCAATCTCTCCGGCCTGCTCAACTATACTGCTTATTATTACCGGGCTAAGGCTGCATCAACCGGCTGGGGTACGGGCTACGGAGAAGAGAAGCATTTTACCACCGCCATGCCGACTGTGATCATAACAAATGCGGCCAGTGATGTGACTGTCTCCTCGGCACACTTGAACGGGACAATAAACTACTATCCCGATGATACGATGACAGTGTACTTTGAATGGGGCACCGACCGGTCCAGCCTGAACAACCAGACAGCCAACCAGTACAATCAGACATATTTCAGCCAGACCATCCACGATCTGGCCGCCGGCACCACATATTATTTCAGGGCCGTGGGATTCGATGATTACGGCTCCTACTGGGGCTCAATTATGAGCTTTACCACGCCCGGAGCGGCGCCTTCGGTCTCAACGGGAGACGCAACATCGATAACAACTAATTCGGCCACGCTCAACGGCGCCCTTGCAGACCTGGGCTCGGCGGGCACGGTGAACGTGTCCTTCCAGTACGGCACAACCCGGGGCGGACCCTACCCCAACTCCACTTCCTCCCAGGCCATGACTGCACGGGGCTCTTTCAGCGCCGGTATCACCGGCCTGGCGGCCAATACCACCTATTACTGCCGGGCAAAGGGTGATGGCGGCGCATACGGTATCGGCTACGGGAACGAGATCAGCTTCACTACATCCGGTATACCCCCGACAGTTAGCACGAGCGGCGCCACCGCTATAACCTCCAGCTCCGCCACCTTAAACGGACAGCTGACCGGCATGGGCAGCGCATCGACGGCCAATGTATCCTTCGAATGGGGGTTGGATCAGGACAATCTGAGCATAAGCACCGTCCCGCAGTCGCTGACTGCGCCGGCGGGCTTTAATGCAGACCTGATCAATCTCAATCCGAACACCACTTACTACTTCAGGGCCAAAGGGGACGGCGGGACAGGCGGGACAGCCTATGGAGCAGTCATATCCTTCACGACAGCTACAGTCCCGCCTTCCGTTTCTACAAACGGCGCCACCGGTGTGGCCGTCAACTCCGCTACACTGAACGGCACACTGCATGACCTGGGTTCCGTATCGTCTGTGGATGTTTCATTCCAGTACGGCACGTCCTCCGGTATGTACAGCAACCAGACCACCGCCCAGTCTATGACTGCAGCGGGTGATTTC
>JAQTLG010000038.1 GCA_028715025.1 Dehalococcoidia bacterium
CTTCCAGTGGATCTTCGATTATAAAGACGAGGATACATTCTGGTGCACAGCCGACATCGGCTGGGTCACCGGACACAGTTATATCGTTTACGGGCCGCTAGGCATGGGCGCCACCAGCTTGATGTTCGAAGGCGTGCCCAACTACCCCAAGCCCGACAGGTTCTGGGACATTATCGAGAAATATAAGGTCAATACCCTCTATACCGCTCCCACCGCTCTTCGCGCCATCATGAAAGACGGCGACGACTGGGTTAAAAAGCACGACCTTTCATCTTTAAGGCTTCTTGGTACAGTCGGCGAGCCGATCAATCCGGAGGCATGGATATGGTACTACAATGTTATCGGCGGCGGACGCTGTCCCATTGTTGACACATGGTGGCAGACTGAGACCGGCGGCATACTCATCACCCCGCTGCCCGGCGCCTGGCCGATCAAACCTGGATCTGCCACGTTGCCCTTCCCCGGTGTGGCAGCCAAGGTCATTCGCGAGGACCGCTCACAGGCCGGTGTTAATGAGGGCGGCTCGCTCATTATTGAGAAGCCGTGGCCCGGCCTTATGCGCGGTGTTTACGGCGATCCCGAGAGGTTCAAGAATACATACTTCGTCCAGAATCCCGGCGTTTATACTACAGGCGATGGCGCCAGGGTGGACGAGGACGGTTACTTTTGGCTGATGGGCCGCATCGACGACGTAATCAACGTTTCCGGTCATAGGATCGGCACGGCTGAGGTCGAGAGCGCACTCGTTTCGCATCCCAAGGTTGCAGAGGCAGCCGTGGTCGGCATGCCCCACGATATCAAGGGTCAGGGCATTTACGCCTATGTGACCTTAAAGACGGGTCAGCAGAAATCGGACGAGCTCAAGAAAGAGCTGGTTGCACATGTCCGCAAGGAGATCGGTCCTATCGCGACTCCGGACAAGATCCAGTGGGCGGATAGCCTGCCCAAGACGCGCAGCGGCAAGATCATGCGCAGGATCCTTATGAAGATCGCTGCCAATGATGTGTCAAATCTCGGAGACACTACTACTCTTGCCGATCCCACCGTAGTGGACGACCTGGTCAAGAACAGGGTATAACAGATAAAACGGCGCTGCCCGCAAAGCAGCGCCGTTTTTTTATCTATAAAAACAGAGCAATATTTTCTAATTTTCAGGAGGAGAAGGTACAAAATGGCTGAAGAAGCGAGAGTTTTCGGGATGCCTGCTGAGAAGGGCAGGTGGATCTTCGTTGTATTAGGTTTCATCATCAATCTTTGTCTTGGCAGTGTTTATGCGTATAGTGTATTTAACGTCCCTGTCAGGAACCTGTTCAATATCGGAGCATTTGATAGCGGATTACCCTTTATGGTATTCCTGGCCTTTTTCGCCGGCATATTCCCGTTTAGCGGCAGGTTACTGGAAAAAGTCGGTCCCAGGAAACTGGGCGTTATCGGCGGCGTCATCGTCGGACTGGGATGGATACTATCCGGTATTTTACCGTCGATGATACCAAACATCTGGACACTGATTATTACGTATGGAGTTATCGCGGGATCGGGCGTCGGCCTGGCCTACAGTGGCCCTATTCAGGTTGCTACCAGATGGTTCCCCGATAAGAAAGGTCTGGCGGTAGGTTTAACTGTGGCCGGTTTCGGCGGATCGCCTTTCGTCAGCGCCTATGTGGCAAAAGCGCTCATTGATTCCGTAACCGTTTTACCCACGTTCCTTTATCTTGGCATCGCATTTCTGCTATTGATAATCTTGCTGTCCATCCCTTTGAAGTTCCCTGTAGCGGGTTGGAAACCTGCCGGATGGACTCCTAAAGCAGGTGCCGCAGTTGCTTCTGCTGATTATGATAGTTCCCAAATGACAAAGACATCCTCATTTTGGGGGCTTTTTATCTGTTTCACTATAGGTTCACTGGCAGGCTTGATGGCCATAAGTATATCCAGTCCTGTCGCAACAGGAATCATTAAACTTGACTCTGCAGTTGCGGCAATTTTGGTCTCTGTGTTTGCCATATTCAATGGTGGTGGTAGACCGTTGTTCGGTTGGATAACGGACAGGATAACGCCGAGATATGCGGCAATCCTGTCTTTTGTAATTATCCTTCTGGCGTCTATCGGAATGATGTTTGCCGGTCCGGGTACCACGGTCCTCTATGTGGTCTGTTTCGCAGGGTTCTGGCTGTGCCTGGGCGGTTGGCTGGCAATTGCGCCGACCTCTACGGCCACTTTCTTCGGGATCAAATTTAATGCCAGGAATTATGGCATTATGCTGCTGGCCTATGGCATCGGCGCCATTCTAGCCAATTTCACTTGCGGTTTTGCCAGTGACCTGTTCGGCTCATACCTGAGGGCCTTTATTCCGGTCGGTGTACTGGCCTTTGCGGGTCTTTTCATAGCCTTCTTCCTGATGAAACCACCGAAGAAAATCAGTTAGCTGTAATATCTCTGCAATTAAAGATTTAAGTGGGCGGCGGGCATAATACCTGCCGCCCACTTGTGTATGTTTCTATACGCCTCTTACAGGTGCTAAAATTATTCCCTGTGGTAAAAGTATGTCTACTGATGCAATTGAAGTCAGGGGTGCTCGGGAACACAATCTCAAGAACATTGACGTCACTATCCCGAGGGATAAACTGGTCGTCATTACAGGCGTATCAGGTTCAGGCAAGAGCTCTCTGGCATTCGACACCATCTATGCCGAGGGACAGCGGCGTTATATCGAGTCGCTTTCGGCTTATGCCCGGCAGTTTCTGGGACGTATGGACAAACCGGATGTCGACTATATCGAAGGCCTGAGCCCCGCCATATCGATCGATCAGAAGGGGCCGTCTCATAATCCACGCTCCATAGTGGGAACCGTGACAGAGGTCTACGATTACCTGCGCCTGCTGTTTGCCAGGGTAGGCAGGCCGCATTGTCCCCAATGCGGCCGGGAGATATCCCGCCAGACAGTACAACAGATCGTAGATTCGGTGCTTGGGATCAAGCCGGATACTCGCATAATGGTGTTGGCGCCGTTGATCAGGGACAGGAAAGGTGAGCATCTGCAGGTATTCGACGATCTGAAGAAGGCGGGATTTGTACGTGTCAGGATCGATGGATATGTGCGCGACCTGTCCGAAGTCATACAGCTGGAAAAAAACAAGAAACACACGGTGGAAGCCGTGGTGGACCGCATTGTAACGGGTGATGAGAGCAACCGTGCACGTATAGCCGATTCAGTTGAGACCGCGCTCAAGCTGGGGGGAGGTGTGGTGCTGGTGTCCGTTGCCGATGGAGACGAGATGCTCTTTTCGGAGCATTTTGCCTGCGTTAATTGCGGGATCAGCCTGGGGGAGATCGCTCCGCGCACATTCAGCTTCAATAGCCCTCATGGTGCCTGCCCGGCCTGCACCGGTTTGGGTATTAAACTTGAGATCGATCCCGATCTGGTTATACCTAACAGGGAGCTGACGATTGCGGAAGGCGCTATTAGGCCATGGGCTACCTACTCATGGTATATCAGCCAGCTCGAAGAGGTTGCAGGCCAATATGATTTCTCGCTGCGTGTACCTGTGAAAAAGCTGACCAAGGAACAATTGAATCTGGTGCTGTATGGAGAACATCCTGACCGGCACAGGTACCGTTATCGTTTCGGTAAAGTGCGCGAGTATGCAGTCGGCTTCGAGGGCGTTATACCAAACCTGCAACGCCTTCATAGGGAAACGGAGTCTGAAAACAGGCGTGCAGAGATCGAGAGGTATATGTCGGCGTCACCCTGTCAGGTTTGCGGGGGAAAAAAGTTGAAACCGGAATCGCTGGCGGTCAGAATCGATGGAAATAATATTATGGATGTAACGGCCTTGTCGGCGATTGACGCAAGCGTATGGATCCAATCCATTGCAGGCAGTCGTGACGGCAGGCAAATACTGACGTCAAATGAGCAAATGATCGCGGGGCAAATCATAAAGGAGATCAATGCCCGTCTGGGTTTTCTCAGGGATATAGGACTTGGATACCTGACTTTGGACAGGTCCTCGGCCACTTTAAGCGGCGGAGAAACGCAGAGGATAAGGCTGGCAACCATGATAGGAAGCGGATTGATGGGCGTGCTATATATTTGTGATGAACCGACTATCGGCCTGCATCCCGCCGATATATACAGGCTGATTAATACGCTTAAGAAGCTTCGTGACTTGGGCAATACCGTTATCAGCGTTGAGCATGACGAGAGTATGATGCGGGCGGCTGATTTCATTGTTGATCTGGGTCCGGGCGCAGGCGAGCACGGGGGCCGCATCGTTGCGACCGGCAGTATTCAAGATGTGATGAAGGCCCGTGAATCGGTAACCGGCCAGTATTTGAGCGGCATCAAGCATATACCCATGCCGGCCGGGCGCAGGAACGGGTCCGGCAAATTCCTGGTGATTAAAAAAGCAGGGGAGAACAATCTTAAAGATATCGACGTTATAATCCCGCTGGGCAAGCTGGTCTGCATCAGTGGCGTCTCAGGAAGCGGCAAAAGTACGTTGATGAACGATATTTTATACAAGAAGCTGGCCCAGGTTTTTTATCAGGCCAGGGACAAGCCGGGGAAATGCGCAGGAATAACCGGTATAGAGAATATTGACAAGGTAATCAACATCGATCAGTCTCCCATCGGACGCACCCCTCGCAGTAATCCGGCCACCTATACCGGTGCCTTCACTCCCATCAGGGAGCTTTTCTCATCTGTCCCGGAAGCGCGCGTGCGCGGCTACGGGCCGGGTCGTTTTTCATTTAATGTGCGCGGCGGCCGCTGCGAAGCTTGCCAGGGCGACGGCTATATACAGATCGAGATGCAGTTTTTGCCCGATGTTACCGTTCCCTGTGAGGTATGCAAAGGAAGACGATATAATCGGGAAGCACTGGAGATACAGTTCAAGGGGAAGAATATTGCTGATGTGCTCGATATGACGATCGAGGAAGCTACTGCCTTTTTCACCAGCTTCCCCAAAGTTAAAAATAAGCTCGCCACATTGCTGGATGTGGGATTGGGTTATATGCGTCTGGGACAGCCCGCCCCGACGCTGTCAGGTGGAGAGGCACAGAGAGTCAAACTGGCATCGGAGCTGTCTCGCAGGTCAACAGGCAGGACCCTCTATATTCTGGACGAACCGACGACAGGACTTTCTTTCGCAGATATCGATTGTCTGCTGAGGGTTATTCAAAGGCTGGTGGACTCCGGCAATACAGTGATTATCATAGAGCACCATATGGACGTGATTAAAAATGCAGATTATATCATCGACCTCGGGCCGGGAGCGGGAGACGAAGGAGGTTATCTCATAGCCTCAGGTACACCTGAAGAGGTGGCAAACATCGATGCTTCCGCCACAGGACGTTACCTGAAAGAAGTGCTGGCCGGACGCAACCTCGCTGCCGGTTAGCAGTTCTACATCCTGTTGGTTTTTATGTTTTAATTACATTCTGTTAAGATATCGCATGCAGCGCAGTTGACAGCTTCACGGATGATACTATTCGGGCGATTCTTGAATTCATCATGCCGGAGAATAATAAGCGTCAGGAGGTGTTATGCCCAATCTGCATAAAATGGTTTGTCTTATTTCCCTGCCATTTATAGCAGGATTACTTTTCCTCTCAGCTGCCTGTGGAGTTGACGAAGATCAACCGGTGCAACAGGGCAGCAGTCAAACGACAGCAGTAAAAAGCGATTTAAAGATTGATGTTGTGCCCATGCAGTCGGTTACCCCTGCTATCTATTTGCAAATGCCCAACCTGGATATCACCTTCGTCGATTTCGAAATCACCAATAATGGAGATAGTCCGATCAGCCTTAGTGTGGAGTCGGAGCTTCAGGGCTATTCTGAAAAAGCGATCGACACCGTGGACATCAGCCCGCATGCCACCGTAGTTGTTGGGCAGACTCCAATACTTAAACCGCAGGCTATACCGCTCGAGATTGCCAATACCACATTGCGTTACCGTATTGCCGACAGCAGCGGCGCCGTTATCCGGGAGCAGACATTGCCGGTCAAGATATATGGCAGGGATACGATGCTGTGGGCAATGCAGGAGGGTGATGACTGGACCGATACATCGGTCTTTATCGGAGCGTTCGTTACTCCTCATGCGCCGGAGATCGATGAACTCGTGCGACAGGCTGCCGAATACCACCCCTCAAATTCCATGGAAGGTTATCAGTGCAGCCAGTGTTCCGATGAGGAATGGAGCGAATATACTACGGCCCAGGTGAAGGCGGTTTATGAAGCTCTCCAGCAGGATTATCATCTTAAATACATCAACTCCACCATCGCTTTCAGTAACGAATCGGAGGCGCCGCAGAGAATACGTCTACCGTCGGAGTCTATTAATACCAAGTCATCCAACTGTATCGACGGTACCGTGCTCTATGCCTCAGCACTGGAATCCATGGATATGCATCCCTATATAGTGCTTACACCGACCCATGCTTTTCTATGCTATGAAATTAATCCTGACGATCCAAATAGCCTCGGCTGTCTGGAAACAACCATGACCGGTTCAGCGGCTTTCGAGGACGCTGCAGAGATGGGAGAGCAGGAATTGTCTGAGGAGATGTCAAACGGCAATATCAAATCGGGGAAATCCAAAATACTCTCTGTTCATCAACTGAGAGCCAGCGGCATACTGCCTATGAAATGATCCTGTATTCTTCTAGAAGTGTCGACGATCCAGGCAGTGGATATGCTATTCGATCTCGATATCTTTAATGCTGAGCTCGGTACCACCGATTAGCTGGATTTTTGTGCTGCCGCATTTGGGGCATACGTATTCATATTCCTTGATGGAGAAATCTGAATTGCAGCCGTCGCAATGTCCGCTGACGGGCACTTCATCGATATTCAGATAGGCTCCCCCGGCTATGGTATCCTTGGACACAAGCCCGAAACAGAAGGTGAGTTGCAAAGGTACTATGCCGCGCAACTCACCGGCCACCAGGTTGATCCGGGTGATCTTCGATGCGCCTTCCTTGCCGGCTGCGCTGAGCGCTATATCCAGTATATTCTGGGCAATGCCCATCTCATGCATGGCCGGCCCCGCCGGTTTTATCGCGGTGTTTTGCTGTCAGCCATGATACCCATTCGTCCAATCCGGCGCCGTTTGTACATGATATCTCAATTATGTCGATATCGGGATTTATCTTGAGGGCATTGGCTCTGGCTTCTTTTAAGCTGAAGTTGGTGTACTGGAGAAGGTCGATTTTATTGATCAGCATCAGAGCCGATTCACGGAACATCAGAGGGTACTTGAGGGGTTTCTCATCACCCTCGGTTACACTCAAAATCATTATCTTGTAGTCCTCGCCTACAATGAACTCGGCGGGACAAACCAGGTTTCCCACGTTCTCGACCACCAGAATATCTATATTATCCAGCTTCAGATGGGGAAGAGCAGAAGCGACCATGTTGGCGTCGAGATGGCAGGCGGTTCCCGTCGTCAATTGTATGGCGGGGATGTTGAATTTACCTATGCGGTCGGCGTCCCGCGTCGTCTCGATGTCGCCGACGATAACTCCCAGCCTGAGTTTGCCGGCCACTCTCTCTGCCGTTCTCTCAAGCAGTGATGTTTTTCCGGCCCCCGGTGAGCTCATCAGGTTGAGCACGAGGTTATGTTTTTCTTCGAAGAGCTGCCTGTTCTCTTCGGCTATCCTGTCATTAGCCTGCAGCACATCCTGCATAACGTTAATCTTCATATAAGTACCTCTTATTCTGAGAAGCGCTCCGAAGGTAAGTATACAGTTTTGATAGTTTGTGTGCAAAGGAAATCAGAGCCAATTCGTTTGTAATAGACTCGTCTATTTACTTATAATAAAACACCACAGGTAACCGGATATCGCAGTCCACGTGATAATTAATTGTATTGTATAGGTTGTTTATGAAAGAACATATTGAGATGATACTCCCTGAGCGTATACGGGAATTGGGTGAGCTTGCCTATAATATGTGGTGGAGCTGGCATCCCGAAGCCAGGAACCTTTTCAGGAGACTTGATAGGCTGCTCTGGAAGAACACCGCCCATAATCCCGTAAGATTGTTATCGGAGATACCTTATCATCAACTGGTGGCCTGTGCCGAGGACGCGAATTACCTGAGCAGCTACGATGCGGCTATGGAGGAGTATCGGAAGAGCCTCTTTGTCAATCCCACCTGGTTTGTAACGAAATATCCACAGCACAGCGACAAATCAATAGCCTACTTTTCGTTGGAATTTGCTCTGCACAACTCGTTGCCGCTGTATGCCGGAGGACTGGGTGTACTTGCGGGAGATTACTGCAAAGCAGCCAGTGATCTGGGTATACCCATGGTAGGGGTGGGTTTTATGTACCCGCAGGGTTATTTTCACCAGCATATATCTGAGGACGGCTGGCAGACCGAGGTTTATGAGCAGTTGAGCTATGACAGAGTGGCGGTTTCACGGGTGCTGGATCATGACGGTAAAACTCTGACTGTTCAGGTCCCTCTGGATAGTGTTCATATCAAGGTCGCGGCCTGGATTTTGAACGTAGGCCGCGTTAAATTGTATTTGCTGGATACAAATCTTGAAGAGAATCCCCAGGCCTACCGGGGATTAACAGCCAGGCTGTATAGCGGCGACAGGGAGTTGAGGTTGCTACAGGAGCTGGTTATCGGTATCGGCGGCGTGCGCATATTGAGGGCGCTGGGACTGAAACCGGCGGTCTGGCATGCCAATGAGGGACATACAACTTTTATGATGGTGGAACGCCTTCGTGAATTCGTTAAATCCGGCATGACACTGGATGCCGCACTGAAGTCGGTGTCTGAGACGTCGGTATTCACCACGCATACACCGTTGCCTGCGGGCAACGATACCTTTGCACCCGATATCATTGAAAGGTATTTTCACTCCTACTGGGGAGAGCTTGGAATTACTAAGGAACAATTTTTTAATTTTGGGACCAGCCAGCAGGACAAAGATTCATTCAATATGACGATACTTGGTTTGAAACTGGCGGGCTACAGAAACGGCGTTAGCAAACTGCATGGAGAGGTCTGCCGCAGTATGTGGCACAGCCTGTGGCCGGAAAAGTCCGAGTCAGAGGTGCCTATTGTCTCTATAACCAACGGCGTACATCTACCTACATGGACTGCACCCCAGATTCAGATTCTATTCAGACGATTCCTGGGGGACGACTGGGAGGAACATCAGGCTGAGAGGGAGAGGTGGGATGGTGTAAATGAAATACCGGATGAGGTTATCTGGAACATACACCGGTGGCTGAAGCTGAAACTTATCGGAGCCATACTTGACCGTGCACGTGAAAGGTGGTCCCATGATCGCGTTGCCGCTATCCAGCCTCTGGCTATGGGCGCGTTACTTGATCCCGAGGTGCTGACCATTGGATTCTCCAGGCGCTTCACGGGATATAAGAGAGCTTCACTCATCTTCAAAGATGTTGAAAGGCTAAAGAAAATCCTGAATTATGAGATGCAGCCGGTGCAGATTATATTCGCAGGTAAGGCTCACCCGCAGGACGACGATGGTAAACGGCTGATACAACAGGTTTACCAGTATGCCAAAGATCCGGAATTCGGTGGCAGGATAGCCTTTGTTGAAGATTATGATATGCACATGGCAAGGGACCTGGTGGCTGGCGTGGATGTCTGGTTAAATACACCGCTGACATTGATGGAGGCCAGCGGGACAAGCGGCCAGAAGGCGGCGGCGAACGGGAC
>JAQTLG010000039.1 GCA_028715025.1 Dehalococcoidia bacterium
CTCCATATCATGTTTGACCGTAGCCAGCGTCTCAGCGAATTTAACGTCGTCGAACTCCTTTTGCTGCGAGATATCATTCAGCAGTTCCAGCGAGCTCTGTATCTCGCTTACCATGGTATATGCGGTGCAGGTATCGGGGTAGACCGCGTTCTGAGGAAGATGGTTCAGCCTCTTGACCACACTGTGGGTATCCACCATCTCGATCAGTATCGACTGTATGGTATCCGCTGCACCGGTGTAGTTGCCTTCTTTCAGCAGCGCCTGCAGCGCCGACAGATCATTTATCTCTGCTGACAACTCGGCAATGGCCAGATCGATATCGTAATCGGTATAGGACGACTGCGTTATATCTATCAGGTCGGACCGCACACGGCGGTAAGCAGGATCGCTGTAAAATGTCCTGGCGCTGTCAAGGTCGGATTTAGCCAGCGAGACCTGTATGGCGGCATCTTCATAATAACCCGTTTGCAGCAGGACACGCGCTCTCTCCAGCTCCTTCTGGGCGAATTCAAAGCGCAGCAGGGCCACGGCGTCGCAATAGAATCCCGGCGAGCGGTTTACTCCACAGCATACGGTCTGCACTACGTTGTTTATGGCCAGCTCCAGCGTATACTGTGCCGCTTCCACGGCCATCTTCTGTGTGGTATCGTCCAGCTTGGCCAGTATCGTTCCGGCCCTGACGGCTTCACCTTTCTTCACGTACACAGCTTTGATGCGCCCACTGTAGGGCGGGGTGAACATGGTGGTATCGAAATAAAGGTTGACCGCCGAAGGCATCTCGATGGTGCCGTCGGCGGAGATCTTCACCTCCAGGTCGCCCTTCTGAACTGCCGCGGCAGTAAGCGGCGCAGTTGCATTGCCTGCGTTGCAGCCGGGCAACAAAGCGCTGATAGAAACTGCAGCGAGGACAACGCATGTAAACAGTCTTGCTTTTTTCATATATTTATTACTCCCAAGCTGAATCTGAGAAGGATAGTAGCAAACGGACTACATGAGTGAAATAATATCATTGAATCTGACCAGGATATCTCGGTATGCTTCTACAGCTGCGAAGGTATCCTCTATTTCGTCCTCGTCCAATTGGTCAAATATTTTCGACATGTATTCCTTGACGATTTTTCTCCTTCGATATGCCACCTTTTTCCCTTTCTCTGTTATATTGATATAAATGACACGCCTGTCTTTTTCATCGTGAGACCTTTCGGCTAAACCGTTTTCTATCAATTTGCTGATCAGAGTCGTAACATTGGGCTTTGAAATACAGTGAATCCGGCTGATTTCCGATGGCTTCATCGGTCCTGCTATTAATCCCTCAAGTAAACGCAGCTGTATATCCGATGATACAGGCGCTTTTTTCGCTCTGGTCGCAATTATCATCTTTCGTGCTATGCGCGGAAATTGCACCATCATATCATCGACCAGATTGTTCAGCCGATCATTATATTTTTGATCAAGCATAATCATGCGGCCCCATTATTATATTTCCATAACTATCAGCTACCTGTAACACCTCCAATTGTAATTAATAGCCGATTAGTGGAATATTCTGCCACCACCGGCAGATAAACGCAACCCTTTTTCACTACACCATCATAACTGTGCCTCCTTCGTGTTTTACGGGCCCGTGCGGCAGGAAGCAGGCAGGCACTATACCGATAAAAGAGAGTATCGCAGTCAGCACAAAATCCTTTTGAAATGCTGTAATCGAGGACTGCAGGTTGAAATATTGATACAGCAGCGCTATTGCCGAATAGTAGGAGGCCTCCGCAGTCTGCCCGGCTTGCATTAGCTTCACCTGTATCTGAGATAGCAGGTTAAGCATCATCGGTGAATCGGGGGTTGTGCTCTGTACAATTATGGCCAGGTCCGTTTTCTGGAAATTATCCAGCAGTGTAGCGAAGAGCGCCACAGCCAGCGCCATAAAGACGTTTTGTACGACATTGATCATAGAAGCCCCCTGCGTTGACCATCGCGACGGCGCGATGGATAAGGCATGCGAAAAAATGGGGACAATGGCAAAACCGCAACCGACCCCACGCAGGAACATGACCCACTGGAACATTATGTCGGAAGTGGTCGTATCCATATTTTGCAGCCACAGTCCTGTAAAAGCCATGATCCCGAGGCCAACTATGACAGGCGCCCTGACGCCGATCTTCGCGTACAGTATCCCGACTATCGGCATGGCAATCCCCATCCCGATGGCGTTGGAAAAAAGCAGCAATCCCGCATTCAATGCATCCAGCCCGCGCAGGCTCTGCAGAAACACGGGAACCAGGAAAAGAACGGTGAACATCGATGATACAATCAAGGCAATCAGAACCACCGACAGTGTGAATTCACCCATTTTGAAAAGCCTTACCTCAAGCACAGGCGACTCAGTCCGCAATGCCAGTATCACCCAGATAGTAATAGCCATACCGCCGGCGGCCAGCAGTCCGATTATGCGCTGGTCCCAGTGCCATGTTGGAGCATAGGATAATGCATATAAAATGCAGCTTAGCCCTACCGAAACAAAGACAAAGCCCTTTAAATCGAAACTTTTAATGATTGCCGGCGTTTCCCGCAGCCATGCGATAGCTAAAGGTATGGCTATTATCATAACCGGCAAATTTATGTAAAAGCAGTAACGCCAGTTCCAGTAGGTGACCAGGTATCCCCCGATAACCGGCCCCAAGGCCGGACCTAACATGATAGGGATCGACTGGGCGGCCATTGCTATACCCCTCTTTTCCACAGGTATAAAAATAACAAACATCGCCATAGAGCATGGCATCAGCAGTCCACCGGCAAGGCCCTGTATAATCCGGAAGAAAATAAGCGTATTGCTGCTCCATGACAGCCCGCACAGCATTGAGCCAACCAGAAAGCCGACAAGGCTGATAACATAGATTCTTTTAATCCCGATTCTATCGATCAGGAAGGCCGAAGCCGCCATGGCTATAGCCGAGGCCAATGTGTAAGCGGATACAACAAGCTGTGCACGATCAGGCGTTTCATTGAATACCGCCATGATATTGGGCAACGCTATATTCATGATTGTGCCGTCCAGGGCATACATGAACGTTCCCAGTACTATGACAACCAGGAGCTCGATCTCTTTTCGTGTTAACATCGTTCACCCGGCTTTAATGGACAATGCAAAGAAACCCGCATGACTCCGAATCCGGATGTCCGAATTTACAATCATATTCGGGCAACGCTTGATACTGAGACCTGCCGATTTTTACGCATGATTATAACATCAGTCAGCCGGAGCTGACTGATGTTATTGTGATCACGCTGTCGGGAATAATTAACTGCAGCTGATGTCAGTTATCAGTCACTGCTGCTGCCTGATTCATGCTTTATATGTTTACCCAGCTCAGCAAGCTTTTCTTTTGCTATCTTGCGGGACTCTTCGCCCGACCTGGGCGCATTAAAAATACCGATTGCCAGCCCTATAACCGCTCCAAGGATTAGACCCGATAAGAATTTGTTTCCACCATCGTCGCTCATTATTACTTCTCCTTTTTAATAAATAATTTATTTATAAATGCAATGCCCTGATTGATGCTACGCAGAAACGACCCTATCTGAGTAAGCGGATTAAAAACCTCGTCCTGTACCTTTTCGACGATTTCTTTAACCTTTAGTGAAGCTGTGTTCATTGAGAATAAGAATACATTTATTCGCCTGTATAGAATTCCAACCATGATACAAAGGTATATGATCGATATAGAGGCAATCAGACCCCAGATTACCAGTACCAGATCACGAAGCGACGACAGTTCCAATAAAATACCTCCTTATACGCAATTTTTATTCATACAGTATATTTACCGATTATTATTATATTTATAAATAATTATAGTTATATAATATTACCAATTATATAACTATATTTTGCTTTGTCAATAGTTTGAAGCGCTCGTACGATGCTGCTATACTATCCGTCGTTGTGAACTATGAGACGGTTATAGGCTTGGAGGTCCATGCGCAGCTGCTGACGGGCAGCAAGATGTACTGCGCCTGCAGCACCAACTATGCGAGCGACCCTCCCAATACCCATGTTTGCCCGGTCTGCATGGGTATGCCTGGCGTTCTGCCCACCGTCAATCAGAGGGCTGTGGAGTTCACTCTCATGACCGCCCTGGCGCTTAACTGCTCCATTCCGGAACATGCCAAGTTCGACCGTAAAAACTATCCGTACCCCGACCTGATGAAAGGTTATCAGATATCGCAGTATGATATGCCGATGAGCGTCAACGGCTACCTGGTCATCGACATCGAAGGAAAAAAGAGAAAAATAGGCATCACGCGTGTTCACCTCGAGGAGGATGTGGCCAAACTGATGCACCGCACCTCCCCGAAGGGCCAAAGCTACAGCCTGGTGGACGTCAACCGTGCCGGCATGCCGCTGATGGAGATAGTCAGCGAGCCCGATATGAGCTCACCCGAAGAAGCGCGTCTTTACCTTGTTAAGCTTCGTGCTATCCTCCAGTACCTCGGCGTGTCAACCGGCAACATGGAGGAGGGGAGCTTCCGCTGCGACGCCAACATCAGCATCCGGCCCGCCGGGACCAGTGAATACCTGGGAAAGGTCGAGGTCAAGAATATGAACAGCTTCCGCGGCGTATACCGCGCCCTTGAATACGAAGAGAAGCGGCAACGCGAAGTGCTGAAAAGCGGAGGCAAGATAGCTCAGGAGACCAGAGGCTGGGTGGACGACAGGGGCATAACGGTAAGCCAGCGCAGCAAGGAATATGCCCACGACTACAGGTATTTCCCCGAGCCGGACCTGCCTCCCTTTACCTTCAGCCGCGAAGTGGTGGAAAAAATCAGGGCCTCGCTGCCCGAGCTTCCTCAAGCAAAATTCGACCGTCTTGTCAGTCAATACAGTCTTACCCCTTACGACGCCAGCCTGCTGACCGACAGCAGGCCGATGGCCGCCTATTTTGAGGAATGTCTTTCCAAAGTATCTGACGGGGGAAAACAGGAGATAGCTAAAAAGGCCACGACTATTGCTCATTGGATGCTGGGCGATTTCACCCGCCTGCTCAACTCGACCGGCAGGCAGATCGGTGACAGCCTCGTGCAGCCGGGGCAGCTGGCGGAGTTGCTGGAGTTGATCGAAAAGGGGACCTTGAGCGGACCACTGGCCAAAACTGTCTTCGAAGAGATGTTCGAGACCGGAAAATCCGCAGCCGCTGTTGTGGCAGAGAAGGGACTGGTTCAAATCAGCGACAGCGGTGAACTTGCTATAATAATAGACAGAGTAATAGCAGATAACGAGAAGGCCGTCGCCGACTACAGAGCGGGCAAGGAAGCATCATTGACCTTCCTCATCGGACAGGTCATGAAAGCTTCCAGAGGAAAGGCAAACCCTGCCGTCGTCAGGCCTATAATCGTTGATAAACTCGGAGGAAATTAGCATGCCCATATATCTGACCATCGCACAGATCGTACTTGCGGTCGCGCTTATCGTCGTCCTGGCCCTGCAGGTCAAGGGCGGCGGCCTGGGAGGTATCTTCGGACAGGCCGACGGCGTGTACCGCACCAGGCGAGGCGTGGAGAAAACGCTCTTCCAGGTCACAATCGTTCTGTCCGTTCTGTTCATCATCCTTGCCATCGTGATAGTCAGGGTTAGCGCGGCTTAACAGGGAGGCAAAACGGCATGTCGCGTGTTATCACGCTGACGACCGACTTCGGTACAGGCGACGGCTACGTCGCAAGCATGAAAGGTGTGATCCTCGGGATCAATCCGCAGGCAACCGTGGTGGACATCTCTCATTCGGTAGAACCCCAATCGATCCGGCAGGCCTCTTTCATTCTTCACACCTCATGGCGCTATTTTCCCGAGGGCAGTATCCACGTGGTGGTAGTCGATCCGGGCGTGGGCAGCCACCGCAAGGCCGTTATCCTTAAAACACCTTCGGCCTGTTTTATTACACCTGATAACGGGGCATTAAGCTATGTGCTTCACGAGATAGCTGAGACGCAGGCGCAACATAGCCTCGTCAAAATAAACCAGACGATCATCCGGACTCTACCGTCTGAATGCGAGGCCGTCTCTATTACCAGGAAAGAGTACTGGAGGCATCCGGTGAGCACTACTTTCCACGGAAGAGATATCTTTGCGCCTGTCGCCGCCCACCTTTCGCTGGACCTGCCCATCACAGAATTCGGTGAGAGCATCAACAACCTCACGGTTTTCCCCATCCCCACCCCATTCCAGGACGCCACAGGCCAGATGGTCGGTCACATCATACACATCGACCGCTTCGGCAACCTGATCACCAACCTCCGCAGCAGCCATATACCGCGTGGCGGGGCCGCGATCGAGGTCAGGAACCAGCGCATAGACAACACGAGCAGGTACTATTCACAGGGCAGCGGTCTGATAGCCCTGATAGGCGGCAATGACTACCTCGAGCTGTCTTACAGGGACGGCAGCGCCGCTTCTATACTGGGAGCGCAAGTGGGCGATACGATAAAGCTGGTCAATCCATCAGCCTGAACTATGTTGCCACCTTCCAGACCGTTCCTTTAGGGGTATCCTCGATTGCCACGCCCATTTTAGCCAGCCTGTCGCGCACTTCGTCGGCCTTCTTCCATTCTTTGTCCTTGCGGTAATCATTGCGTGTAGCAATAAGCGCCTCTATTTCTTTTTCCTCCGCCGTTGACAGCTTTTTGTTCTCCTGCAGCGTGAAACCGATCACGCCGGCCAGCTCCCTCAGCATATCCTGCGCGGCCCGGATATCCAGGCCTTTCTCGTTGCCGCGGTTGATCTCGCGCACCAGCTCGAACATAGATGCCACCGCCTGCGGCGCATTGAAATCGTCGTCCATGGCTTCGATAAAGCGGGCCTTGTACTGCTCTGCATCCAAAACTGCACCGCCCGGCTTTCCCTCCGCCTTAAGCGCCTGCCGCATCCGCTCGATACCGGCCTCGGCAGCGTCCAGTGCCTCTGTGCTGTAGCGGAGGGGCATCCTATAATAAGAGCTGATTATGAAGAGGCGGATGGCATCGGCACTATTACGCGCCAGCGCCTCCTTGATGGTAACCAGGTTGCCCAGGGACTTGCTCATCTTGTCGGCGCCGAGTTGCAGAAATCCATTGTGCATCCAGATACGCACGAAGGGAACGACGCCGGTATAACATTCCGACTGGGCCATCTCATTCTCGTGGTGCGGAAAAATAAGGTCCTGACCACCGCCGTGTATGTCCAGTGAGTTGCCCAGGTGGCCTGTGGACATTGCGGTACACTCGATATGCCAACCCGGCCGGCCATCTCCCCAGGGGCTGGGCCAGGAAGGCTCACCCGTCTTTGTAGCCTTCCATAGAGCGAAGTCCAGCGGGCCCTCTTTCTTCTCTACCTCGGACGTCTCCATAACGCGCATATCGCTGGCTTTCTGGTGAGTGAGTTTGCCATAGCCCGGGAAGCTCTTGACGCGGAAATAAACGCTGCCCTCGGATTGATAGGCGTGACCTTTCTCAAGCAGTACCCTGATCACCTCGAGTATCCTCGGTATCTCCTGGGTTGCGCGCGGGTAGACGGTCGCCCTTTTGATATTAAGCGCGTCCGTGTCGGCGTAATACTCGGCGATATATTTCTCTACAAGCTGCTGCCAGGGGACGCCCCTCTCTTTGGAGCGGTTAATGATCTTATCGTCGATATCGGTGAAATTCTGCACATACTTCACCCTGTATCCCCGGTATTCGAGGTAACGCCTGATAACATCAAAAGATACGTAACAGAGGGCATGGCCGAAATGGCAGACGTCGTAAACGGTCACGCCGCATACGTACATCTTTACATCGTCGCCGGTAGGCGCAAAATCCTCCTTTTGTCCCGACAGAGTATTGAATATCTTCATGGAACACCTCAAATTTAGAAATATTATTCAGCCAGCATAGCCACGGCGTAGGCGGCCATCCCCTCGCCCCTGCCGACAAATCCCAGTCCGTCCGTTGAAGTGGCCTTGACCATCACCTGGTCCTCCTCTATGCGCAGGGCCAGCGCGATATTGTGCTTCATCTGATCGATATAGGGCGCCACTTTGGGCTCCTGGGCGATCAGCTGGCTATCGATGTTTTTAATAATGTAGCCAGCCGATGCAACCTTGCGCCCTACATGCTCGAGCATATGAATGCTGGCCGCGTCCTTATGCTGCGGATCACCTGAGGGGAACTGGTGTCCAATGTCCTTCAATCCGGCCGCACCCAGCAAAGCATCCATGATGGCATGTACCAGCACGTCGGCGTCGCTATAGCCGTCCAGCCCTTTCTTAAAGGGTACTTTAACTCCTCCCAGCACCAGGGCGCGTCCGGGCACCAGTGGATGAACATCATAACCTATGCCTGCTCTCATGCTATCACCTTCGCTTTGCTATTATTTCCGCCAACTCCAGGTCTTCCCGGGTGGTGATCTTTATATTCTCATAATCCCCGGGATACAGTTTTACTTTCAAGCCGATACGCTCGACTGCGGCTGCATCGTCCGTGACCTCAACGGACAGCGAATCGTAGGCATCCTTCAATATTTTATATCTAAATACCTGCGGTGTCTGGACCGCCATCAGGTTGCTGCGCGGCGGCGTCGCAGTGACAATGCGGTTTTCATCCACCTGCTTGATTGTGTCCTTTACCGGAACTGCTGTAGCGGCGGCCCCGGTTGTACTTGCAGCTTCTATACCTTCGTCTATCAGCTTATCCGTGAGAAAAGGGCGGGCGGCATCGTGCACCAGCACCAGCTCACAGTCCCGGATAACGTCCAGCCCGTTCTTAACCGAATCCTGACGCAGTTTACCTCCGGCACAGACACGCGTCACTTTGGACCATCCCATAGCAGCCACAAGGCTTCTACTCTCATCCACGTTATTATTATGTAAAACCAATATAATCTCGCTGATATTTTTATTATGCTGAAGCACTTCAACGGGCCAGGCTATGACCGGCCTGCCGGCCAGATTTAAAAAGGTCTTCTCCGCACCCATCCGGCTGCCGCTGCCGGCTCCTACTACAATTGCGACCACTTCCCCGGCCGGTTTACTCATCGTCCACATCCTTTTTCCCCGACTTTCTCTCAAGTCCCACCTTCAGAGCCTCGGCTATGCTGCCCGCTCTGATTATCTCCAAACCATCCGGCGCGCGAGGTATTTTTTTTATACTGGACGGTATTATGCACCTGGTGAATCCCAGACGGGCGGCCTCAGAGATTCTCCTGTCCACCTGAGGGACGGACCTGAGCTCGCCACTCAACCCTATCTCACCCACCGCAACGGTACCTGGTATGGACCTGGCATCCCGGAAACTGGAGGCTATAGCCATAGCAATGCCCAAATCGACGGCCGGCTCGGATATCCTTATCCCTCCTGTGACATTAACGATGACATCCTGGTTATACAATCCCACGCCTGCGCGCCTGGTCAGTACGGCACAAATCAGCAAGAGCCTGTTGAAATCCACGCCGT
>JAQTLG010000040.1 GCA_028715025.1 Dehalococcoidia bacterium
GACCAGGATGTGGAAGCAATGCGCGTTTTTCGAATTGCTGCGACCTAAGACACTGGACAGGTTGATTACTGTGCGCGAGCCGCGGCGATCGACCTTCGATGATGCGCTGAAGCAGGCCTACGGGAGCGCTGTTTACGAGATCATCGAGTAGAATCGCCCGCTCTTTTCGATGGAGTTCAATAGCCCGCCTCACCAGGGCATATTTTCCATAGCGATATATGAAAAACATATAAGACTTGCATTTTCAAGTAGTGCGGAGTAATCTGTTCCGCCAGAGGTTGGACGTTTTTACCATGTGGAGTACCGCAGTCCGCACTGTTTCCACACGACTGTCTGAGGATCTTTATCGGAAGTATCGCCAGTTTTACCTTGTGACCGATATACGGCAGATGGTCATCGGGCTGGCAGTTATCGGTCTGGTAACTGCAGTATTCTATTATTCCGATTATCTCCTCTTCGGTTTTAGCGGGCTATTCTATTTGCTGCTCGCTCTGCGACTGATCCTTGTGGCTGCAACGGCAACAGTGATTGTACTCTTACTAAAAGCTGTCACGCGGCCGGCCGCGTTTGACCTTGTCGTGCTGGCCTATGGTATCTGCGTTGTCTGCATCTGTATTTATATCGGTTGGACCAGGCCCGGATCTTACGTGCAGTATGTTGCATTGGACGTAGCTATCGTGGCTGCAATATACCTGTTTTTTACCTGCCGTCGTTTAATAAAAACAGCGCTGGCGCTGCTGCTGACGGTCGGAGATCTCATCATCATCGGTCTGCTTAAAGATCCGGTGGGGATCGTGGTGTGGAACGTTACCCTCATATCATTTTTATTGGCCAACGTCATTGGCCTACTGTTCGCGCTTCGTATCGAGGCTTTTCGCCGCAGGCGGTTTCTGGACATTCTGGACGAAGAGAATATGCGCAACGAGCTGGTGCGCATGGCGTCGATCGATGAGCTGACAGGCATCTGGAACCGCAGGAAATTTTTAGATCTGGCGGAAAACGAGGCGGAGAGGTATACAAGATATCAACGGCCCTACAGCCTGATGATGATCGACCTCGACTTTTTCAAAACGGTCAATGACCGTTTTGGGCACCTCAGCGGGGACACTGCATTGAGGCAATTTGCAGAGATAGTGCGCGGGCAGATACGCGGCATGGATATTTTCGGCAGGTTGGGTGGTGAGGAGTTCGGGATAGTTTTACCCGAGACCGGTATCCAGGAGGCGCTGGCACTGGGCGAGCGTATATGTAAAACTTTATATAGCACGGATATAAAGATTTCTGACGGACGCTCTGTAAGGATCACTTCCAGCATCGGTCTGGCCGAGGCCTGCCCGGCTTATAAAACTCTGGACGATGTTATCTCCGCAGCGGATACTGCTCTCTATCGTGCCAAGGAAAAGGGGCGTAATTGCATGGAGGTAGCCACGGGCGAGGCGGCGCAGGCACAACTGGACATGTAAGACCGGGTTTAAATCTCCCCGTCGGTGCGGAAGATGACCAGCCCGGAGGGCAGCTTGGGGTAGAAGAAAGTTGACTTGCGCGGCAGGCGATCGTTGGAATCGGCAACCGCCTTAATCGTCTTTGCCGGGATGGGATCGAGCAGAATCGCAAACTGGAACTGGCTGTTGTCGACCATGCGGCAGGCGGATTCACCGCTGGGCGTATAGGCCAGATTATCGGAATCACCCGGCGGCAACCCCAGCAATTTCTCGCAGATAATATGCTGCACCGCGCTGACGTCCAGCCTCCCGTAGGCTTCAGAGTGCTTCTGTTTGAGGAAATCATTGACCTTTATTCCGGGCAGCAGGGTCAGGCCGAGCACCTGTCCAGGTTCCAATCCATATATGCGGATACTGCCCGCGGCCGCCGCAAGCGACATGTTTGCTGCGGATGCTTCCCTGACCTCGAAGTAATCGGGCAGATCTTTCTTGAATTTAGCGATGGTTTCCTTCGGGATGGCGCGTACAAGCCTGTGGATGGGCAGTATAACGATACCGGGGTCGGAGAATGAAACGAGTGCCATCATGACGAAGTTGTAGGCCTCGTTGCCGCTGCCGTTGGGGTCAAGCTCGCGGCGGTACTCCCGATAGGCTAAAGCTGTCTCATAACGGTGATGGCCGTCGGCGATGTAAATAGGTTTTGGAATAAGAAAATGGCTGACCCTCTGGACAAACTCCGGCTCGTTGACCGCCCAGAAACGGTGGTAATCCGTCCCTATTTGAAAATTATAGGTGGGATTAGCTTTGACACGGTTTACGACCAACTGGTTGATCTTGCCGCCCGGGTCTTCGTAAAGACCGAAGATGGGGCTGAAGCCTGCCGAGCAGGCCTTCATCAGGTCCAGCCGGTCGGCCTTGGCTTTGGCCATGGTGAACTCGTGGGGGACGACTATTTTATTCTCCCAGGGCTCCAGACGCACGCAGGCAAACAGTTCCAGTCTCTTTTTTTTAGCTTCGCCTATTTCGAAGCTGTGCTCATGGACATAATAATTAGGCACCTGGTCCTGTATAAGCACGTTATCTTTTAACCAGCGGTTGAACTCATCGCGGGCGCGGATGTACCTGTTGCTTCGCTCGTTGTCGCCCTCCTGTTCAAGGCCGAACTCCAGGCGCACCATGTTATATTTATTTTTTTCGTAAAGGGACTTCTGCTCCTGGGCAGATATAACATCATAGGGCGGGCAGATGATGTTTTGCATATACTGCACCTTGGCGGGATTGTATCGCACGCCCCTGAATTCAGATATTTCGGCCAATCGATTTCTCCAATACTATAATGTCTTCAATAAAGCGCATCAGATTCCGCTGCTCCATGCCTTTACAAGGTCGTTGACAGGCAGGTCGGCCAGCCCTCTGAGTATAAAGCGGCCGCCGCCAACAGTTCCCAGCCTTGTCACCGGCACTCTGTGTTTGAAGGCCATCTCCTCAAGCTTGCGCACAGTCCCCGGGCTGACGGAGACGACAGCGCGTGACTGCGCTTCGCCAAAAAGCATTGAGTCCAGGCGCCCTCGTGCCGGCAGGTCTCCCTTAAATCCTATTCCGCCAATTATACAACTTTCAGCCAGCGTTACAGCCAGGCCTCCGTCGGAACAGTCGTGAGCCGACCTGAGCAATCCGCGGTCTATGGCCTTGATGAGAAGGTCATGCAGGTTTTTCTCCGTGCGAAGATCAATAGTCTGTGTACCCCTGACCACTCCATGGATCAACTCAAGGTATTCACTGCTGCCCAGTGCCTGTTCATCCCCGGGATCTCCCAGTAAAAAGACGGCGTCTCCTTCGCTCTTAAACCCTGCTGTGCAATGGCGTTTAACGTCTTTAATCAGACCTACCATGCCTACCACCGGTGTGGGGAAGATAGCCACGCCCCGGGTCTCGTTATACAGGCTGACGTTGCCGCTGACTACGGGTGTTTTGAGCTTGCGGCAGGCCTGCGACATGCCCAGGATGCACTGGTGCATCTGATACATCACGTCATTCCTCTCCGGATTGCCGAAATTGAGGCAGTTGGTTATGGCCATTGGCCTGGCGCCCATGCAGGCGGTATTGCGCGCGGCTTCAGCCACAGCTATGACTCCGCCGACCAGCGGATTCACATAACAATAGCGGCCGTTGCCGTCGGTCACCAGTGTATATGCTTTTGTTGTTTCCTGTATGCGCAGGACGGCCGCATCGCCGTCACCCGGTAGAACCACCGAGTTGTTGCCTACCTGGTGGTCGTACTGGCGGAATACCTGGCGCTTACTGCAGATATTGGGTGCCGCCAGCAGGCGAAGCAGAATTTTGCCTGCGTCTCCGGGCATTATATCGTTGATTCTCTTGAGATTGAGCTCCTGGAGGTCGTCCAGCCAGGCGGGACGCTTCGGGCGGAAACGATAGACGGGCGGGTTATTGAGATATTTAACCGGCGCGTGCGCGACCACCTTTCCGCCGTCGCGGATGGTGGCCATACCGTCATCCGTTACCTTGCCTATTATATCCGAGTGCAGGCCCCAGCGGTCGAAAAGGTCCCTGACCCTGTCCTCGTATCCTTTCTTTACGATAACGACCATGCGCTCTTGCGATTCTGATAGCATGACCTCGTAGGGAGTCATACCCTTTTCCCGCCGCGGGACTTTGGCTACATCGATATCCAGGCCTGAATCTCCCTTGTCGGCTGCTTCAATGGCAGCGCTGGTCAATCCTGCGGCGCCGCAGTCCTGCAGCCCGACGATCCAGCCGGTGCGTGTTAACTCCAGGCAGGCTTCGATGAGGAGCTTTTCCATGAAAGGATTGCCCACCTGCACCGCCGAGCGTAGCTCACGCTGCTCCTCGAAGGTACGTGAGGCCAGTCCTGATGCCCCGTGAAGCCCGTCGCGGCCCGTGTCGGCGCCCACCAGCATTACGAGATTTCCTGCTCCCGAGGCGCGTGCCCGGGTCAGGTCTTCGCGACGTCCGATACCCAGGCAGAGGGCGTTGACCAGCGGATTGCCGCTGTAGCACTGATCGAAATATATCTCGCCACACACATCTGCGATACCCAGGCAATTGCCGTAACCTGCGATACCTCCCACCACGCCGCCCATCAGATACCGGTTATGCGGATCGGACATGGGACCGAAGCGCAGGGAGTTGGCCAGGGCGATGGGCCGCAGCCCCATGGTGAAGATGTCGCGCACGATGCCTCCCACGCCGGTGGCGGCGCCCTGGTAAGGCTCGATATAGGACGGATGATTATGAGACTCGATCTTGAATCCTATGACCTGGCCGTCGCCGATATCGATAACTCCGGCGTTCTCCTCCCCCGGCTTGATCAGGACGTATTTACCTGATGTGGGGAAACGTTTTAGCAGGGCCTTGGAATGTTTGTAACCGCAATGCTCGCTCCAGAGCGAGCCGAACATGCCGAGTTCGACCTCAGTCGGCTCGCGCCCCAGCTTGCTCACAATCAGGTTGTATTCTTTGCGGCTGAGCGCAATCTCTTCCAACTGCTCTTTAGATGCTGGCAATTATGGACTCCCAGATGATATTTCCATCGATGCTGCCTAGTATGTCCTCGCAGGACCGCTCAGGATGGGGCATCATGCCGAGTACATTGCCTTTTTTGTTGACAATGCCTGCAATGTTGTTGAGCGCTCCGTTTGGATTGGCTGCCGTGGTTATCTCCCCACCGGGTGTGCCGTAGCGGAAGGCCACGAGTCCGCCGTCCTCCAGCCCCTTGATAACGTCATCGCTGGCGTAGTAGCGGCCCTCGTAATGCGATATGGGTATTTTAAGAACCTGACCTTTTTTACATTTATTGGTGAAGGGTGTCGAGCTATTTTCGGTTTTCAGGTATGTCCACTGGCAGCGATATTGCAGATGCTCGTTTTGCCGAAGCACGCCCGGCAACAGGTTGGCCTCGCAAAGCACCTGGAATCCGTTGCAGATGCCTATGACGGGGCGCCCTTTTTTTGAAAAATCTGCTACGGCCTCCATGACAGGTGAAAAACGGGCAATGGCGCCGGTGCGCAGGTAGTCACCGTAGGAAAATCCGCCGGGGAGTATGATGCAATCGCAGCCGGCGAGGTCGGTCTCCTTATGCCAGATGTAAACGGCATCCTGTCCGCATATATTATGGACAGAGTAATAGCAGTCGCGGTCGCTCCAGGTGCCGGGGAAGACAACGATGCCGAATTTCATATTTACCTTATGTAACCACTGCGAGGATTAGTGTAGGGATGTACCTTCAGGTGCGCCCGAAAGAAATCAATAATTCAGAGTTTGCCCAGCAGGTCGGTGACGATGCTGTTGACCTCGCCTCCGTCCGCTTTGCCTTTAACCTGCGGCATGAGCTTCTGCATGACCTTGCCTTTATCGCCGGGGCCCTTGGCCCCCACTTCGGCTATAACGGCCTGGACGATTGAGATAATCTCGTCACGTCCCATCTGTGCGGGCATATATTCCTGGAGAATGGCCATTTCAGCTTTCTCCTTTGCCGCCAGGTCAGCGCGGTTTCCCTTCTCGTAAGCTTCGATGCTCTCTTTGCGCTGCTTGATCTCCTTGCCGACGACCTCGATGACACCGCCGTCGTCCAGTTTCTTCTGCTTGGCTATCTCGGCGTAGTTCATCGATGACAGCAGGGAACGCAGCACCAGCATACGCAACTCATCACGAGCGCGCATGGCTGCTTTAAGGTCTGTATTAAGCTTTTCCTGTAATGACATATAGATTACGAAGTTTTATTGCTTTTACGGCGCTTGGTTGCCTCTTTGCGCTTGCGCTTTATGCTGGGTTTCTCGAAGAAGCCCCTGCGGCGTACCTCGCTGATTATTCCTTCCTGTTGTACTTTCCGGGTAAAACGCCTTAGCAGGCTCTCGAAACTTTCCCCTTCTCCTAATCTGACTTCGGGCACAAGCATTCAACTCCTTTTTTAATTTTGGCCGCCTTGAAGATGAGCAAGTAGGCAACTGACAGAAAGAAATTCTAAACTCTTTGGCCTATCGTGTCAACAATATTCGTCAGGATGCTGTAGGGGCGGACCTTAAGGTCCGCCCGAAAAACGGGTGATATGTGTTAGATCGTTCGGGCGCAGCTAAAGCAACACCCCTGCTCTATCTACCCGTGAATTTGGGCTGGCGCTTCTCCAGGAAACCCATGACACCTTCTTTAACGTCCTCGGACTCCATACATACCTGCTGCATAAAGTTCTCCACGGCCATCTGTGTCATAACCGAGTCGGATTTCAGGGCGGTGTAGGCCATGCGCTTGATCATCTCGATGGCCAGCGAGGGGCCTTTGGCCAGGCTCTGTGCGAATTCAAAAGCCGTTTTCATCAGGTCCTGTTGCAGGACTACTTTGTTGACCAGGCCGATGCGTTCTGCCTCACGGGCGTCAATTTTTTCGCCTGTCCACATCATCTCCAGAGCTTTGCTTACGCCTACCAGGCGAGGCAGATAGTAAGACACGCCGCAGTCGGGCACCAGACCCCGCTTAACGAAGATGGCCGAAAAGGCGGCGTTTTCCGATGCTATACGAATATCGGCTGCCAGTGCCAGCGCCAGTCCACCCCCTGCCGCCATTCCGTTTACCGCAGCTATGACGGGCTTGGTGAAATCTTCGATATGTTTGACCACCCAGCCGAAGCTGACGAAAGGCGTGGTATGCTCGGCGCGGCTGATGCCCGGCTGGTTCTTGTCCGTTCCCAAAGGCCGCTCAGCCAGATCGGCGCCGGAACAGAAGGCGCGTCCTTCGCCGGTTAAAATAAGCGCTTTTATACCGTCGTCTGTATTTAGCTTGCCCAGTGCCTTTGACATTTCATGAAGTATGGGCGCGTTGAGGCAGTTCAGCTTATCCGGCCGCTTGAGCGTAAGGGTGGCTACCTCATCATTAATCTCCACCTGGATCAGTTTGTAGGGCATCTGCAACCTCCGGAATGATTATTTAAAAATGCGGCTATAATGATAACATTACATTGAGCATTGTTGCATGCCCGGGCGATGGCGGACTAATCGGATAATAGAATACGGAGGTTCATAATGGACGATATTGAACGTGAAAAGAAGCAGGGATTCGACTGGGACTACATGGCCGATGTGCTGGATAAGAAGGCTGCAGCGGCCAAATACCTGATACCGGGATTCGGATTGGGCGGGGCGCTTTTTGGATTCGTAGCCAGGGCCGTTATACAGGAGCTGGGCCCGGAGAAGGGTGAGGCGCTGCTGAAAAAGGCCATAGATGATTTCGGCAGGGCCAGGGGCAGGCGTATAGCCACCATAGTTAAAGATCTCGGACAGCCGCTCTCGCTCAAGAACTGGTTGGTATACAGCGATATCGACAGCTCCAATTTCGATCCCCACCCCGATCTGGACAACGATGACCTGGTGGTCAAGGCCGGCGAGTGTACCTTCTGGAACGGGTCGAGGGAGCTCGGCGTGGGAGAATACAGTAAGATCTATTGCAAGTACGCCGACTATGCCATTCTGGACGGCTATAATCCGGATGTCAAGCTGGTGCTGCACGACCGGCACCATGTTGGGCAGACCGACCACTGCACGTTCAGGTATATCATGAAAGAGGGGAATAAATAATAACCTTCTCTGATGCTGTTAATACTCTGGCGGCAATGCAGATTGAAAAGGCACTCCCGGTATTAATTACTTAAATATAATCTGCATCAGGTGGACATCCTGTAGCTTGCCGAACTTTCGTCCAACCTCTTTCATGACGCCGATGTGCCGAAAACCACAGGATTCACATATATGAATGCTGGCGTTATTTCCTTCTGCAATTCTGACTATGAGCGTATGGAGGCCTGACATCCTGGCTTGATCCATCAGGCCCGCTACCAGTTTCCTGCCGATACCACGGCTGCGGTGTGCCTTTTCGATATATAAAGAACACTCGGCAGTATCCGCGTAAGCACAGCGGTCGGACCACTTGCTTAAAGAAGCCCATCCAACAACCTTACCCTCGATTTCCGCCACCAGTATTTTATATTTGTCGTGGTGGTCGTTAAACCAGGTCAACTGCTCCTCGCTACTCTTCGGTTCGGTATCGAAGGTGGCAACAGTATTGATAATCGCGTCGTTATATATGGCCGTGATGGCTTCCAGGTCCTGTAGTGTTGCTTTGCGTATATTAATCATTATGGACAACACATCTGTACCGTGTTCATTTTGCACAATTCTATCATTAAGCCAATCTGCGTTAAAAGGCCCGGATATGGTTACCGGCGGTGATGGTATACTATGCTTGCCGCCCGGTGAAAGGCTGGTGCAAGGAGGTTGAAGAACATGGGATACCTGGAAGAGATGGCGAAGTACCAGAAGTCGGCCAAGCAGAAGGAATTCGGCGCCGATTTCCTGGTGAAAGAGGATATCGACCAGTATGAGTTCTGGGATGAGATCGAGATAGGGAAGGAGAGCACGCTGCCGGACAAGTTCGAGGTCAAGGAGGAGGACCTTATCGCTTACGCAGAAGGAGTGCCGGACAGCAATCCGATTTTTTACGATGATGCCTACGCCCGGAAGTGCGGCCATGACGGTATCGTCGCGCATCCAATGTTCGGCACGCAGGTTGGATTTTTTGTGATGCGGAAGGGACATGGCAGCTGGATAAGAACGCCCGGCGCCAGGAACCCGGGACAGATCATCGAATACTACGATCCCATTAAAGTGGGAGATATACTGACCATGAAGATCAAGGGACATGATAAGTGGATAAAACGCGGAAAATATTACATGCGCTATATGACCGAGACATATGACCAGCACGACAACCTCAAGATACGCTATTATGTGACGCTGATACTGCCCCGCACACGTGAGGACGTATTGAAGTTCCTCAAGGGTGAGCATGCCCTGCAGGCATAGGTGGAGGAGAGCGAGAAATGGAGAAGAGAG
>JAQTLG010000041.1 GCA_028715025.1 Dehalococcoidia bacterium
CTCAAGAAGACGCTGACCGGGATAAATAAAATGGCTGTTCCGATAAGTATCAGCATGGCCCAGGTGGTCGCAGCTTCATCGCCCAGAATATATTTGAAGTAGTAAATCACTATGCCGCTGGCCACAGTGATAGCCATTATATGAGATATGTATGTTGCCAGGATAAGCAGGTACGGCTTGTTCTTAAAGACCTCTGTGTAAGTCTTAACGAAGCCCATGGATTTTGCCGGTTTTAAATGTACAGGCTCCTTGACTGTAAATATCGTAATTACTACCGTGATAAGCATGACGGAGCCGAATACAATTCCGAGCAGCACGAAGCCGATATTTTTATCGGGGGCAAGGGCTACGATCGGCAGGGCCAAACCAGCCCCAAGCAAGGTGCCTATGGCGGCAAATCCGAAGCGGTAACCCATCATGGATGTCCTTTCATGGTAGTCGGCTGTTATCTCCGGCGCCATGGACATATAGGGGATATTCACCGTTGAGTAAGCGGTACACAGGATCAGGTAGACAACCATGGCATAGATAAATAGTGTTGTCTGAGATATACCTGCGCCTGCCAGAAGCACAGGATTTATAAACATGACTATCACTGCAATAAAGAGGGGGATGGCGCCTCCCAGCATGTACGGCCTGCGCCGGCCCATTTTGGTTACGGTGCGGTCCGAGATATAACCTATAACAGGATCGTAAAAGGCATCCCACAGACGGCCCACCATAAGAGCAATGCCTGCCAGCGCCGCCGCGAGCCCCACGGTATCAGTCAGATAGTTCAATAAAATAAATGCAGTTGCCGTGAAAAACAGGTTCGCTCCGAAATCGCAGACCCCGTATCCGAGCTTTACACCAATAGATACCTTACCTTGTTCCATTTGACCCCCTCATATGTAAATAATTGTCCTCGAACGCGTAACCCTGAACCCAGTTATTGGCTATCTAATCGTAAATAAACTGGGTCTTGATAGCCTTGTAACGACCTTTGTTTGTATTGACCTTCAGCATTTTTTTATATTCATCCAGCCTGAAGGTATGTGTTACCATATCAGCGAGCTTCGCCTTGCCTCCCGACATAAGGTCAATGGCGATTTCAAACACGTGCCTCCGTTTTCCCTTCCACTCGTGGAAGCCGTAATAAAGTGAGCCCTTGATCGAGATCAGCTTAATCAACAAAAGGGTTGGGTCCAACTTAATCTGCCGGGAATTGCCCACCAGTGAGATCACACCTCCTGTCCTTGCCAGACGCATGGCCATGCTGACGCTATTTGAAGAGGAGAAACAATCGTATATCCTGTCGTATCCACTCATCATGGCATCCGGACCAAGCATGGGTTTGTAACACCGCCCTCCCGTAATCTTCGCTGCCTGTTGCAAGGCAGTTTTACCGCTAATCGTGTGGTCTGCACCCGACTTCCTGGCGAGGTTGGCTGTGAAATTGGAACTGACAGCGGCCGTTATCTCACACGGGATCTCCAGGGCGCGTATCGAATGCATGATCATGGTGCCGATCACGCCTGCGCCGATCACCAGCACCTGCTCCCCTTTTTGGGGCAGGTTCGAAAGGACTGCTTCCAGTGCAATTGCAAACGGCTCGACCAGGGCCGCCTCCTGTACGCTCATCCCCGCCGGAATCTTGAAAACCTGACTTTTGTGGGCGATGATATATTCGCTATAGCCTCCCATCGTCGCAATACAGAGATCGATGGCCTGTCCCGGAGGCAGTTTCCCTTCGGCGAAGTTCTCACAACTCGAAAGACCTTTGCTGCACGCATCACATACCGGCTCTATTCCACGCGTTATGCAGTTGAGCACCGGGCAGACGGCAACCAGGTCGCCCTTATTTAAACCCTGAACATCCGCACCTACCTTATCAATAGTGCCACAGATCTCATGGCCGGGCACAGCCGGAAAAGAAGTATATGGTGTCCAGGCCGCCGAAACCTTCAACAGAACAGCGTAGATATCGCTGGTACAGTTACCACAACGGGTAACTTTAATCTTTACCCACTCCGGGAAAGGTATTGAGGGCTCTGGAATATCGACCAGCTTTACCGTGGACAGAGGACCGCTGTAAAAAGCTCGCTCGCTCAGTGCGCCAATCACCTTGAGCGCCAGATATTGCGGGATTTTGACATCGAACTGCACTGCTTTCAAAATAACCTCTCTCCTGTCAATACTTCACCCAACCGTGCAACTAAAGCACATGCGGGTTCTATCTGGCAAATTTTACTACATACTTTTTCGACAGCAAGCAAGACTGTATGTCAGTAAAGGATAACCCGTAAATGAGAGACATCGGCTGCGGCTTCCAGGCCAATATGAAAATGGTTGCAACCATGGTGCAACCATTATATCTGCAAAAACGCAGGTAATCCCAACTGACCGATAGTCAGTTTTCCATCATACCTGCAACGATACACACAGCAAGGCCAAAAACCACACACCACAGATTGATAAAGGCGTTCAGCACAAGGTCTATTACCGAAGTCAGGTATATTCCGTTCTGCAGGTTAAAGCTGAAATCAAGCAATCCCAGGAAGACCAGTGCTCCGGCCCCAACTAGAGAAAGAATACGCCCTGCAGGATTCGATTTCATCAATAATATACCCGCGATCAGCAGCAATACAGCCAGAATCCCGTCTGGAAGTGGAAATGAGTTCTCATAGGCAAAATAACAGGGAGGCGCCTTTTCGGGCGCCAGCCCCACGGTGAAAAAGGCGAGCCAGAACAAGATAAGCCCTACGCCGGTCACGATCTCAAGTGAGGCGATCAGCCTTCGTTTATCGTCCTTAACCATCTATTCTCTCTGAATTCTCACTTATTTTACCTTCTGTACCTGCCGTACCTGTGAATCGGTTACCATCTCCACCAGCCAGGGGAAAAGCCGCTTCATAATATATGTAAATCGGCCGTCCGCGTTGGGGATGATGATAAATTCCTGTTTGTACATACCCTTCAGCAAAGCTTCCGCCACTGCTTCCGGTTTCATAAGCTTGGCCCCGGCTGAGATTACCTTTGTTTCCTCAGGCTTGGTCTTGTTCTCCTCAACAAATCCGGGGGTGTCGGTATCCGGCGGACAGAGCACCGATACCCCGATATTGTATCTCTTTAATTCACTGCGTAGAGCTTCCGATAAACCTATCACACCGAACTTGGCAGCGGCATAATCGGTATAACCGAAGATACCCAGGAAACCCACGACGGAAGATACATTAACAATATATCCGCCACGCTCTTTCATATAGGGAAGGAGAACAGATATTGTATTCCATACCCCGTACAGGTCCACTTTTATGGTTTCATCGAACTGACCAAAGCTTATCTCCTCAAAGTAAGCGGGACGGGCACGTCCGGCGCAGTTAATCAGCACGTCCGGAACGCCATATTCAGCCACAGCCTTCTTGAGCACCTCCTCCACCAGTTCACGCTGAGAAACGTCCATCGACTGACAGTGTACCTTCTGGCCCTCAATCATCCGGCACGCATTAATCTCATCACGTGCGTCATCCAGCGTTTTCTGACGACGGGCAAAGATAACAACGTTTGCTCCCCTGCCCGCCAGCAGTTTTGCCGTTGCAAGACCGATACCTGAAGACCCACCACTTATGTAAACCAGCTTATCTTTAAAATCCTTCACTTTCCTGCCTCCTCACTTCTGTTTAAACGAAGCCGCATCCATCGTTTTCAGCCATTGCATGGTGCGGTCGAAACCCTCACGATAGCTTATACGCGGCTTCCAGTCCAGTTCCCGTTCGGCCTTGTCTATGGAGAACCTGAACCTCGATCCCAGGTTTGTTACGGTATATGTGGTCAGCAGGGGACGCATTTTGATCTTGAAAAGCTTCCAGGTAAACTCCATCACCCTGGCCGCGTTCATCGCTGCCCAGTAAGGTATATAAGTATTGATGGGCGGAACCCCCAGTGCAGAGGCTATACCTGCGCAGAACTCCTCCAGCGTTGTCGACTCACCGTCATGGACCAGATAGCCGTTCCCTATAGCCCTGTCATCCTCCGAGATCAACATCAACAGGTCTACCAGGTTGTCGATGTAGGTGGGCCACACTATAGCGCCCTTTCGCCAGAATATCAGTTCCTTTTTGATGATAGCGTCAGCCAGCAGGGGGACGAAGGTCTGGTCTCCTTCGCCGTACACCCACAGCGGGTAAACCATGGCCAGAGGCAGCCCTTTCTCCTCGTGATATCTACGCATGATTTTTTCCGCGTCTATCTTGGCATCGGGGTACGGCTCTCCCCAGTACTGAAATGGAAGCGTCTCGTCCATCACTACGGATTCACTGGTACCAAAGACGTCACATGTGCTGATGTCCACCAGGCGAGATACCCCCGCTTCGACGGCGGCACGGCAGATGTTCTCGGCCCCACCCACGGTAACCTCCTTAAATAGCCTGGCCGGCGCCCAGTCCGTAACGACTGCCGCGCAGTGGAATATGACCTCTCTGCCGGTTGCAGCCTGTTTGACTGACTCGTAATCGCGGATGTCCCCTGTCACAGTCTCTACACCGAGCTTCTCGATCATGGCCGCGCCCTCATCTCCCGGCAACACCAGCGCGCGTACCTGATTGCCTTTCTCAACATTAGCACGTACAACATGCCGGCCGATGAATCCTGTGCCGCCCGTCACTAAAATTTTTTTCATATATCCGGCCTCCTCACCCGTAAGTGTGTACATTTTATATTAAAGATAAAACAAAACGCCAGTAATTTTCAGAGTAAAACAGTCGCCAGCCTCAGAAACCTTGTTTAACTTTTTGGGGTGGAGTAATATAGCTATAGTTTTTTCCCCTGTAATATTTTAGCGGAGAGGCCATTTTGACTGTTGCCATTCTTTACAGCGAAGAATTGCGGGAATACGATTATGGCCCGGGACACCCGTTCCGCGGCGACCGATATGAGATTTTTCCAAGTTTCCTGCGGGAGAGGTTGCCGGAGGGTGAGAAATATCGCTTTATCAAGGCTCCGCCGGCCACACTGGAAGACCTGCTGCTCATCTGCAACAAAGACTATATAGATTTCACGCATGATTACTATAAAGCCGCCCACGAGGGTGTGCTGGATCACGTCAAATTCGGCCTTTTCCAGAGCATGGATAATATGCCCTTCGATACACCGGGCAAATTGGAGGAGGCAGCCAGGCTTATTATCGGTCAGGCCAAGATGGGCTGCGACCTCATTCAGAAAGACACGTACAAAAAGGCCATCTCCATTGGCGGAGGGATGCACCACGCCAAGCCCTCCTGCGGAGAAGGTTTTTGCCTCTATAACGATGTCGCCTTCTCTGCCCGCTATCTAATCAATAATTACAAATTGAACAAGGTGCTTATTCTGGATACTGATGCCCATGCAGGCAACGGTACCTGCGACTATTTTTACGATGATCCCAGGGTGCTCTTCATCGACTTGCACCAGGACCCCCGCACTCTTTACCCTGGAACCGGCTTTGTCGGCGACATCGGCACGGGCAAGGGAAAGGGCTTCACTGTGAACATTCCCATGCCTCCCAACGCAGGATATGACTCCTACTACCGTATCTTCGGAGAGATCGTAGAACCGCTGGTGCGCGAATTTAAGCCTCAGCTTATTATTCGCAACGGCGGATCGGATCCCCATCCCGATGACGGCCTGACCGACCTGGGACTACCCGTGCGCGGATTTCAGATGATCGGTGAGAAGGTCAGATACCTGGCAGACGAAGTGTGCCAGGGCCGCGAGCTTGACCTGATCGCTTCCGGCTATAATAAACGCGTCCTTCCTTACTCGTGGATGGCACTTATCTCCGGGCTGGCCGACTGGGATATCAATGTAGAGGAGCCGGAGCCGGCCACCAGGAAGTTCTATAAAGATCCGGCGTATGCCCAGACCAAGGTGATGGAGGTGGAGGTCAAGAACAATCTCAAGCCCTACTGGAAATGCTTCCAGGCACAAAATCCCATCCACTTTTAACCAAATAAGCGCGGATAGGAGGCATGCGGTATGAATCTGGGCAGCCTTGGCGCGGACAATATTCAGAAATACGGCCCGTATGAAAGCGTCTATTACGAGGGAAAGTGGTACACAAATGTTGAGATGGAGCTGCAATCCAACAAACTGGGCAACGCCTTGAAGTCACTGGGAATACAGAGAGGGGACCGCGTAGCCATCCAGATGCCCAACAGCCCTGTTGTGATATGGTCATTCTCTGCCATTTATAAAATTGGCGCGATCGCTGTGCCCATGAATCCCCTGCTGAGACCGGACCAGGCAGCCTATATATACCAGAACAGCGGAGCTAAAGCCGTTGTTACCAGCCCCGAGTTCGCCCCCTGGGTTCAGGCCGCGCAAAAACAGACCACTGATCTCAAACATGTCATAGTTACCGAAAAGGACGATATCCCCGGCGCTATTTTTTATGACGCTCTCGTATCAGACCATCCGGACAGCCTGAAAATCGAGGAGACTGATAATGATGATATTGCGGCACTGATCTATACGGCCGGCACGACCGGTCCCAATAAAGGTGTGATGCACTCGCATTTCAGTCTTTACATGACGGCGCTGGGATACGGAGACTTCATCCTTCGCTACCGCTCTGCTACGGTGGAAATAAAAAGCAGCATGATGGATGTCAGGATGCACAAGCCGATAGACATCGAGCGAAAGGTAACCGGCGGCAACCGCCTGGCTCTCAGCCTTTTCGTCCTGCCGCTCTCACATTCTTACGGGCTGGCCACCTCCCTGATGGGTGTCATCGGCGCCATGAAAGGCATTGTGATGAAGTGGTTCAATCCCGAACTGGCCCTCAAATTGATCCAGGAGTTTCGTGTAACCAATTTTTCGGGTGTGCCGACTATGTATATCATGATGCTCAACCACCCGGACTTCGACAAGTATGACCTCAGCTCTTTGCAGGAGTGCGCCTGCGGGGCAGCGCCTCTGCCACCCGAGGTGGGAAAGAAATGGAAGGAGAAGACAGGGACCTACATCTACGAAGGCTGGGGCATGACAGAGACCGGTGCAACAACCTGTGGCAACATGCCCGATAAACCGCCAAAGTATGGATCTATCGGCGTATGTATGATAAAGGCCGATACTATCAAGATTTTCGATGACCAGGATAATGAACTACCGCCCGGCCAGACAGGCGAACTGGTGGTTAAAGGACCCACCATCATGAAAGGCTACTGGAATATGCCCCAGGAGACCGCCAATGCCCTGCGCAACGGCTGGCTGCACACAGGAGATGTCGGCTATATGGACGAGGACGGCTATTTCTATATTACCGACCGCAAGAAGGACATCATCATCAGGGGCGGTGAAAACGTATCGCCGCGGGAGATTGAAGAGGTTCTGCTGCAAATACCCCAGATACTTGAGGCAGGTGTCATCGGTGTTAAGGATGAGGTATATGGAGAGGAGATAAAGGCTTACTGCGTGCTGCGCAAGGACGAAATGATCAGTGCCGAGGAAATACTGGCCTACTGTAAAATGAAGCTGCCTAATTACAAAGTCCCTAAGGCCATTCAATTCATTGATGTGCTACCTAAAAACTTGCTGGGCAAATTGCTGAGGGCTGAACTGCGTAAAATGGAAGCCTAGTAGGACTGATACTACGGTCAACGGGCTGATTCATTAAATTTGACATTTGAATTGGCCGCCAACATAATACCATCCAATCCGGAGGTGGTTGCATCCCATGATTCCTCTTGAAGATGCGCTGGAAAAAATACTGAACACTGTTCCTGTGCTGGGATTCGAGAACAAGCCAATTCTTTCGGCACTGGGCCAGGTTCTGGCTGAGGACGTGGTGGCACAGTTTGATATACCGCCACATGATAACTCGGCTATGGACGGTTTTGCGGTAAGAGCCTGCGACACGTACAGCGCTGCTCAACAAAGTCCCATATACCTCAAGGTGATCGGAGAAGTGGCGGCCGGTCATACTACCTCGATTAGAATAAAGGCAGGAACGACCGTGCGCATCATGACGGGCGCGCCCCTGCCTGCAGGAGCGGATGCGGTTGTTCGATTTGAGAATACAGATGAGACCGAGCGAAAAAAACAGAATAAGCCACTGGACATCATAGGAATACTGGAGCCTGCTACAGCCCAACTCAATGTACGGCTGAAAGGCGAAGATATCCGTGCCGGACAGACTGTATTGACAAAAGGCACTCTTTTACTTCCCGCAGGCATAGGTATACTGGCCTCGCTGGGAAACGAAAACGCAACAGTCATTCGCCGCCCTGTTGTATCGGTACTTTCCACCGGTGATGAGCTGTGTCCCGCCGGTAAACCCCTTGCGTCCGGCCAGATCTACGATAGCAATAGCTATACCATCGCAGCCAATATCGCCAGATACGGCGGCATCGCCAGAATAATAGGCATAGGCAGGGATACACTGGCCTCGCTGCAGGAAAAAATCAGGCTTGGATTGGACTCCGATATGCTGATAACCTCCGGCGGGGTCTCAAAAGGGGATTACGACATAGTTAAGGACGTGCTGGCCCAGATGGGAAACATCAGCTTCTGGACGGTACGGATGAAACCTGGTAAACCCATAGCTTTCGGTACACTTAAAGGTGCTAACGGTAGAGAAATTCCCCACCTTGGGCTGCCGGGCAATCCGGTCAGTTCCATGATCACCTTCGAACAATTCGCCCGGCCGGCCATCCTAAAGATGCGTGGCATCTCTAGGCACATCAGGCCGGTTATATCCGCCGCTATAGATCAGGAGATCATCAACGACGATGCACGCCGCATTTTCGTGCGCGTTCACGTCAGCAGGACAGAAGATGGCTGGAAGGCATCCGTAACCGGCCCGCAGGGATCGGGGATACTGACTTCAATGACGGGAGCCAACGGCCTGGCCATCGTCCCGGAGGATTGGCCGCTGGCCCGACCGGGGGATATATTAAAGGTACAGTTGCTGGATGATACAGAGGAAGCGCTGTAGCGAGGTCAACTATATGGTGCCGATCATAGCTATCGTTGGTAAATCCGGAGTCGGCAAAACGGTTATTATGGAGAAGCTCATTGCTGAATTCAAGTCACGCGGCTATCGCGTGGGCGCAGTCAAGCATGCCCACCAGACAATCGATCTCGATGAACCGGGCAAGGACACCTGGCGCTACTCTCAGGCCGGCAGTGATGCCGTAGCGATCAGTTCTCCTTTACGGGTAACCGTCTTTAATAAACTCGATCATGAACCCTCGCTGGAGGAAACCGTGCGTTTACTTGGTGATAGCTACGACATCATCCTGGCGGAGGGATTTAAAGATACCAGAGCGCCCAAGATCGAGGTCTGCCCCACAGGTAAACCAGGGGATCTGG
>JAQTLG010000042.1 GCA_028715025.1 Dehalococcoidia bacterium
GGCGACAGAGAGCTTTGAAACGCTACAGGACTTAATGGTATTTATCGTGAATAAACCCGCTATGATTCAGTTTGCACCAAGATGTATGTAAATGGTTACTTTTATCATGTTATACTTAATTAATACATTACCTGAAGTACAAGGGTAGGAGGTAAATAGTGATGGTTAGATTACCCCAAATTACTGTAACTATGGTTGTCTTGCTGATTATGATTGCCGTTATGGTATCCTGTGCTCCCGCTGCCCCCTCTCCCGCAGTATCGGTCGGCAATGTCAAAGCCCTTAACGCCGCGTTGGAGAGCAGTGGGTGCACTTTGAAAACTGCGCCGTTTGTACATGTGGACTTGATCCAATTGTATCAGGCTGGCAGGCTGGCTAACGCAGGGGGCAACAATGCAGATGCGCCGTATCGGGCTGTGTTTGGCGCTATTCCGGACGATATCGTAATCAAAGATGTAGATCAGATTGCCGGCGCCCAGGCAAAGGTGGATAACTGGTTATACAGCACACAGGGGCTGATACAGGGCTGGCAGATAAATCCGAATGAAGCACTTGTTATCGTAACTAAAACGCCTCCGGAATGTGTCTATTTCAGCTATTGCGGTTTTATCTTCTATAAATATTACGAGAAGGAAAAACAGCAAAAATGGGTCTGGACAAGCTTTAACGATCCTCTGAATATCTCAACCATTAGAAGTACAGGTACACCAAATGGAGCAAAGGGGGATCCATTTGACAAGGATACCATCATCATCATGACAGCTGATAAAAATACCGACCGGCTTATTCGCAACGCTGCGGTATCAGCAGGTTACTCGGAAGACATCATCAATACCTATGTTATCCCGAGTTCGATGGTTAAACTGGGCATTGGTCCCGAGTATGACACCATGGTATTCGGTCAGCGCATGGCGCTTTTTACTGATGACAAAGCCGGGCAGGAATATGTGAACACGATCACTGCAGCTACAAGGGTTATACCGGGTACGCAGGAGAAACTCGATCCGTTTCCCATGCCTGAATTGCGGATCAGGGGTACGGGTGTAACCGAGTGGGATTTGCAACCTGCGCTCGAGGACCTCCGGACGGCTGTATTAGCGAAATACAGCAACCTGGCGGCGGAGGAGTTGGAGACCCGTGTCTGGCTTACCGAGTCTTACGATGCGGTCCAAACGGAGACGTATGTGGCGGGAGAAAGCCGCGATACAATTTACCTGCGTAGTGATACAGTGACACTGGGTGATAACCCTGACGAGTTTGTAATCGTCTATGGTATTAATCATGCCGCCGTCGATAAAGCCACTTACGCGAATTGCAACTTCTATGGTGAAAAAGGCTGGAACGGCGTAGCTGGTATTTACAGTACTGAATATGCTGGCAGCGCCGAGCAATATTTGCCGGATAATCCGCTGGCTAAATATCTTTACGTATGTAAATTTGTTCGTAACTGCAACTCCGAGAAAAACTGTGTGACGGTGCCGACCGGCCCTGGTGCATTTGGGGTTGGATTTGATCAACCTGCTTTTATCGGGTTCAGGGCATATTTGGAACCATCTACCAAGGTGGGACCTATCAACACGGAACTTGTTTACGATAGGGTAATTAAATTCAACGCTAGATAACGGCAATGGCTTAGCTATACTAAATTATGATTCGTCCAGGGAATCCGTTTCCTCCTGGGCAAGCTTTATGAACGCTGCCACCACGGCCGGATCGAACTCCGTGCCGGACCGCTCTTTAATATAGTCAAGCGCCTTTTCCTCAGGCCAGGCCGGACGATAGGGGCGGTCTGAGATCAGCGCATCATAGACGTCAACCACCGAGAAGATGCGGGCGGAGAGAGGGATATCTGTCCCCTTGAGTCCGCGCGGGTAGCCCGAGCCGTCCCATTTCTCATGGTGGCAATATGGTATATCCAGCGCCTTGAGCAGGTAGGGTATGTGCGCAAGCAGGTCATATGCATATGTGGTATGTTCCTGCATCTGCTTGAATTCATCTGCGGTGAGCTTGCCCGGCTTGAGCAAGATGCTGTCAGGTATACCCATCTTACCGATATCGTGCAGCAGGGCACCCCGGTGAAGGTCGACCAGCTCGCCATTGGCCAGGTGGGTCTCACGGGCCAGCCGTTTGGTTATCTCGCCGACACGGTGGCAGTGGCCGGACGTCTCGATGTCACGCAGCTCCAGCGCGTGCGCCCAACCCTCCAATGTTGCATCATAGGTTTTCACCAGTTCAGCCGCAGATGCTCGCTCAGACTTGAGCGCATTGAGCAGGAACCGGTTCATACGCGTCAACAGGGCTACAATCAAAATTATCAGCATCATCATGGTGAAGCCCCTGACAAGCATCATGTTTATATCAAGCTGGCCAAACTGCGGATAGAGCAGGTTCGAGAGCAGCCCGGTATACGCGAAAATACAGAGAATGCCGTAGATGAGAGCGCTGACGACCGTGGCTATCCAGCCGGCATGAGTGCCGATTAGTATTATCGCTAATATGGGCATTACAATGAGGTATAATACGCCGGCTCCCGGCAACATGGCCATAGCCAGGGTGATCACAGCCATGATATAGCCTATTGCGAGAATGATAGAGGCACGCAGCCTGTATTCCCAATGTTTGAAAAAGGCAACCGGTATCAACAAGAGGTATACAATGATAACCGTAATAGTCAGTGCCCATAAACCATTGTTGAGCGCATATGCTACTGTTGATATTACGGCGGGCAATGCAACAGCTAATAAGATATAAAGAATTATGGTCACGGCTCTAGTGCGCCACTCTCTTAATATAGCTTCATCATTCTCAATAGGCACAAGGTATTGGCTCTTCCTGGTCATATACTTTATCCTCCTCGACCCAAGTTTGGTCAGTCGCTTTTATGATCTGCGCCGATGCTGACATCGCCATCGCTGAACAGCTTGAATTGATTGCGACCATGGCCCTTGGAGTAATACATGGCGGCATCGGATTTTCTAATCAGTGTTTCCATGTCCAGCCCATCTTCAGGGTAGATGGCGATACCTATGCTGGTGGATAAATCCACATCATGGCCGTCTATTGCAAGCAGCTCTTTAAAAGAATCCAGGATCTTCTGAGCTATGACAGTGGTGTCTTTCATCTGGTTTGTCTCCTGCATCACCAGTATGAACTCGTCTCCACCCACGCGGGCTATTGTGTCACTGGCACGTATTATGTTTGTGAGCCGTTTACTCACGATCTTCAGCACCAGATCACCGGCTGTGTGGCCGAGCGTATCATTGATTGCTTTATATTTGTCCAGGTCCAGCGACATAACGGCAAGTCTGTCTTTATTACGCTGGGCCAGAGCTGCCGCCATGGTGAAGCGGTCCTCTAGCAATACCCTGTTCGGCAACCCTGTAAGATAGTCGTGGGTTGCCATATCCTTTAGCTTTTGCTCCATCTGCTTGCGTTCCATGATATTGCGTGATACTCCCTGCAATCCTGTAAGTATGCCCTGTTCATCCCGGATGCTGGTTATAGAGTTCTCAAACCACAGAGTTGACCCATCTTTGTGATAGTATTCTGATTCGATGATGATAACCCTGTTGAGGTCGGCCTGACCTGACTGCTCGTACTCAAGCTCCTGTACCAACATCTCCTGTGCTAAGGCTAAGGATTCCGGCGTCAGTTGCTGAGTGACATCCTGCTTCATCCGTTCGTCCGGCGTAAATCCGAGCGCCGACTTAATCGACGGGCTCACATAGGTGGTGTGCAGATTCAGGTCCAGGGTCCAGAGAATATCATGGGTATTGTTGGCCAGGAAGCGGAATTTCGACTCGCTCTGCCGCAGCGCTTCCTCGCTCTGTATACGCTCGGTGATGTCAATAAAGCTTTCCAGATAACAAGGCCGTCCTTTGATAATCAGGGGTGCTACAGTTCTTAAGACGTCTCTTTGTCGACCGTCCGCACAGATGATTTTATATTCAGAATTATCCAGAGTTTGCCCGAGATCTTTAACAGGGCACTTTCCCGCCTCAGCAGGACAGACAAACGAGTGACAGACCTTTCCTATCACTGACTCCCTGCCCCGGCCGATCACAGCTGCTGCGGTCTTATTAATTTCAAGTATAGCCTGTGTATCACTGTCAATGAGAAGGATGCCCGTTCCCACAATATTAAACATGGCCGCCATGACGGCCTCGCTATCCTGCGGATTTTTCCCGTATCGCTTAATCACGTCTCTTTTCCTGCCGGTTGCCATACAGTTCTCCGACAAAGTAAATTCTTACTATTCTTATATTGTACAGAATATAATTATATTAATCTTTGTACAATTACCTGATAATGAATGGCACTGACTACCTTGTAGTTTTCCTTATAGCGATAGGGCTGTCTGCAGACTGCTTTGCTGTGGCTCTCAGCGCCAGTGTCACTGCCAAAAACCCTTCCAGGCTGCAGGTCCTGCGCGTGGCTGCAATGTTCGGACTTTTTCAGGCCATCATGCCCGTCCTGGGTTGGCTGGCTGGTCAGACCATGGTAAAGTTCATTGCCAGCTATGACCATTTCCTGGCGTTTGTCCTGCTTGCGATTGTTGGCGGCAGGATGATCTGGGAATCGTTCCATCATAAGAAAGAATACGATGAACAGACCGATGTTACCAAAGGTTGGATGCTGCTCACGCTATCGGTGGCAACGAGCATAGATGCCCTGGCTGTGGGATTTTCTATAGCCTTTATGGATGTGCATGTCGCTGTAGCCAGCATCATCATCGGGGTTGTCGCCTTTATAGCTACGGTTATCGGTTTCCTTCTGGGCAAAAAAGCGGGAGCCCTGATCGGCAGATGGGCTGAAGCTATCGGCGGCATCGTCCTTATCGGTATCGGCCTCAGGATACTGATAAGCCACCTCCTGGGCTACGCTTAGGACAATAGAAAACTCCGGCTCGTTATCTCTAAATCTGTCCAGGTGTTCCCGGCCGTGCAATTATATCTATTACTATTTACGAGAATTCTTTTTTGGATATTGCAGTGAGGACCAGGGCGATGATACCGATGACCGGCGACGTGATCAGCGTGGTAATGGAGCCGGCCAGTGCCAGTCCCCAGACTTTACGCACAAGTGCGCAGATACCTCCCGATATATCGATCAGACCCAATATGATCAACGGGATTGAGATTACAGGTATCAGCGTGTTGAGCCACATGGGCATCTGGGTTATGAAACCGACGATTGCCCCGCCGATCATGAAGCCGAAACCCAGGATTAAGCCGGCCGCGCCAGCGATTATATCCAGGATACCGGCCGTAACAGGTTTCCATGTCCTATTCATTCAATTGCCTCCTTCTAGGGATTTAACGCTGAAACGCTTATCGGCGGCAGCCCTGACAGGTTCGGATACAGGCCAGGCACCGTCCAGGTGCGTTTAATTACCTTGCCCGCCCTGGCGCCGGTAAGCTTGCTGTTATCGACTGCCAGCACACCGTTTACGATGACGTACGGGATACCGTATGAAGCCTGGCCCGGCTCGGTATACGTGGACTTATCTATAATAGTCCCGGGGTCAAAGAGCACCAGATCGGCATCGCAGCCAACCTGCACCCTGCCCTTTTTATCCAGGCCCAGCCAGTAGGCGGCCATGCCTGAAGTCCTGGCCAGCGCAGTGCGCAGGTCACATACTCCCTGCTGCCTTACCCAGTAACCCAGGAAATGCGCAAAGGCCCCGGCGTCCTTGGGGTGGCCTGCATATTTTCCTGTCGCTTTATCCACTGTCATCGTGCAATCGTTCTCTATCATCAGATAGGGATTGCTCATCCAGAACTTCTGTTTCGCTGGCTTATAGAGGTGGCCCACCAGCATAGGATCGGGTATCTCCTTGCTCTTGACTTTCTGCCTGACATAAAGGAACTGTTCGATGCTGGAGAAGCGTTCACCAGCCTGCATGTATACCTTGCCGTCGATTACCACCGTGGACGGCACCTCCAGGTCGGATACCTGTGATTCCATAAGTTGCATCAGCATCTCGGGCGGATAATCGAAGATGGCGGCGCCCAACTCGGTCAGGAAGGCATCGTAGCCGTACCAATCAATACCCAGTTTCAAGCCCTCATCCATTCCCTCATAGATGGCTTCCAGGACCGGTCCCGAGCTGCGTGGTACCACTGTCGGCCCGCCGCCCGTGTGTGAGATTATAAAGGGTATATTCGCTTCCCTGGCTGTACTTATAGCTTCATTGACGGCCTTTACCGCTCCGCCTGGTGTGAAGGCGTCCCTCACGTGGCTGGCGGCGCAGCCTCCGTATTCAGCTGATACTTTAGCCAGCGCCAGCATCTCAGGATAGCTTGCGCCCGGGCCGTAAAACGGTCCGAACGAGACGCCGATGGCGCCATCCTGCATGCCCTGCCTGAGCATTTCTTCCATTTGCACAAGCTGTTCGGGTGTGGCCGGGGTGCGGTAGTTGGGCACACCCACCGCCTCGCGCATGGAGTTGTGACCGACGTAAGTTGCCACATTGGCATAAAGCCCCTCCTGCTCCAACTGCTCAGCGAACTTGGAGAAGGTCACCTGTCCCAGTATTCCGCAGTTGCCGGAGATCTCGGTAGTAATGCCGTCCTGCAGATACAGGGGCCCACCCCCGTTACCCAGGTCGGTGATGTGGCTGTGTATGTTAATGAATCCCGGCGCCACAGTAAGGCCCGTTGCATCGATCTCCCTTGCGCCACTTAGCTTCTGGGAAGAAGTCACAATGACGGCAATTACCCCATCTTTAATTCCGACATTTGCCATACCGTCAAATCCGGTAAGCGGATCGATTACGCGGCCGTTGTTGATGGCAATATCGTAATATGTCGTTCCATAATGTAGATCTGAGGCCTGCGTATCCGCGCTTGAGGCCGCGGGTATTACAACTGCTGTTGCAATTATCAGGCATATTAGAGAAATTACTAAAAACTTTTTCACTGTGATTCCTACCTCCATGTCTTAATTAGTGTGCTTGAGATCTGGCAGACGGGACATGATAAAAAAGTTCTCATGTTGAATTATTATTGAACACCCCCTTCAGCGAACAAATCTTGTATCTAACGCATTTTAGCTCAGCTACAGTGGTAATGCCACACTCATTCGCAAATGCATCGAAGCAGCCGGCGTGATTATAATATACCATGCAGAGAATGGCCTATCGAGCTAATATTATTGCCAAGTCAACGGGTATCGCATTCAATATAATGACAGCTTTCTATTTTGCCTGTATTTTTAATCTATCTATCGGTGACATAAATGGGCGACATAACTTACGACTGTATCGGTGAGAACTATAACAGAAACCGTGTTGCCGACAGGCGGATCCTGCAAACGATTATTGACCTCCTGGATCTGCCGGCAAGTAAGCTGATCGTAGACATCGGCGCCGGAACAGGTAACTATGCGAATGCGCTGACTGAACCCGGCTACAGGTTATTGGCTGTTGAACCATCCGAGATTATGCGCAAGCAGGCGGTCTTTAACGATAATATCATGTGGATCAACGGCATTGCCGAGTCTCTCCCTTTAGGGAATGCCTCAATGGACGCCGCCATCATCATCCTGGCTATCCATCATTTCTCCGATCTGGGTGACGCTGCTGACGAGGTGGCCCGTGTTTGCCCGTTCGGGCCGGTGATATTGTTGACCATGGATCCCAGGCAGGGAGATAAATTCTGGTTTTATGACTATTTCCCTGAAATTGCACGGCATGTTTTGCATGAATTCCCGCCGTTAAATGAAATAATAGACCTCTTTTCGTGCACCGGACACTGGCAGTGTCAGATTGTTAGATTTCCTTTGCCTCACGACTTTGAAGATAAGAATATGTGCGCGGGTTGGAACAGGCCGGAGATGTATCTTGACCCCCTGATGAGACAGAATACCTCCGGTTTTGCACTGGCTTCCCCGTCGGTAGTGCAGAAAGGCATTAATATGCTCGAAAACGATCTTAAGTCCGGGAGATGGGATACACTCAACGGTCACTTAAGAAGACAGCAGAGTTTCGATGCCGGATTCAGGTTTTTAGTATTTCGAGCGTGATATCGTGGTACTAAAGAACATGTTGCCGGATTCCCGCCCTTTTTAGGCTAAACTTTTAGAAAATTCATACGTTTTACATCTTGCAACCAAATTAATAGGAGGATGTATTAGTCATGAAGCATTTCCGTTTATACTCATTCCTGGCATTACTTGTAATCATGTCACTGGCAGTCACATCAGCCTGCAGCACGGCAACCACAACGCCTGCTGCACCTACTGCACCTGAAGTTCCGTCCACACCGCCGGTTACCACGGCTCCAATAACGGCGCCCGTTACCGGTACCTCAGATCTGGTGATCACCAAAATCTGGCTCGACGGATTGATGGTCAAGTATTCCATTAAAAATATGGGAACTGCGGACTCGCCGCAAACTTACACGTATATCTATGTGAATGACCTCATGCCGACTATGGGCGGCTCCAGCTTTGTCGACGTTTTAAAGCCGGGAGAGGAGAAGACACTCGAATTCTCTAACTATCAGTGGCCTTACGATCAAGGTTTAATAACACCGGAAGTTGCGGCCAATGTTAATCCCTCAGGCTATATCGATTTACGTTTGCAGAATAACAAGGTCAAAGTATGTGCTGATGCCAATAATGAAGCTGGAGAAGCGATTGAGACCAATAACTGCAGAGTTATGGTGTTTGGCTTGCTGTGGGATTACGACTTGCTTCGCGTATCCAATCTGGCCACGTGGCGAAACAATGATGGCGAAATCTCAGATCCGGGAAGCGAGGGGAGCATGACAGGCGCCCATTTCCAGGTGCCCAACGCTGACATGGAGATGACGCCGCAGCTGGAGATAATACCGCCACAGGTGCCGCAGGGTTGGATGCAGGGAACCTATGGCTATTTTTATTCCGACGGGATGAATAGTTCTGCCAAAACAGCAGCCATTATAATTCCTGCCAAATTGCATTTTGTGGCCAGGGTCGGCCTGACAAGCAACTCAACAGGAAGCGATGGAGTGACTCTCAAGTTCGGCTTTAAAGATCTCAACGATAACGTGACCTGGATTGCCAGCAAGAAAGTCACTACACCGGGAGCGCTCGAAAACTGGGACGTCGACCTGAGTGACTATGAAGGGCAGAAGTCCTATATCCTACTGCGTGTGGAAGCTGGCGATTCCCCTGTAAAAGACTTTACTATCTGGAACCAGGCGAGATTGATACAGATAAACGATTAGCACCTTTTGAACATTGAGTAGATGCCCTTAAAGGCAAACTACAGGGGTTCGCCATTTTAAATGGCGAACCCCTGTAGTTTTTCATTTGAAT
>JAQTLG010000043.1 GCA_028715025.1 Dehalococcoidia bacterium
GGAGACAGTGACGCCGGAGATGCGACTGGTTAAACCTTTCCCCAGGATGTCATTCACCGAAGTGCTGGACAGGTACGGCACCGATAAGCCGGATATACGTTTCGGGCTTGAGCTCAGGGATATCTCAGACATAGTGGCGTCCAGCCCGTTCGTCGTTTTTAAATCGGCTATTCAGGGAGGCGGTATAGTCAGGGGTATTTGCCTGCCCGGCTGTGCCGGATATACACACAAACAGATAGATGAACTGACGGAGCTGGCCAAATCGTGCGGAGCCGGGGGACTGGTCACCCTGGCCTGGCTGCCTGGTGGCTCCGGGGAGAGCGCTGAAACCGTCAGCTTCGATCGTGTCAAGTCAGTAGCTGCCAAGCACATGGAAATCGATCAGATCAGGCGGGTACTGGGAAGATTTACTGCCCATCCAGGTGACCTGGTGTTGATAGCGGCGGGAGAGCCAGGCATTGTGAACAAGGTGCTGGACGAGTTGAGGCGTGAGATGGGCAGGCGGCTGGACCTGTGCGACCCGAACCTGATGGCCTTTGTCTATATCACGGATTTCCCTCTCTTCGAATGGAACAGCGAGAGGAAGATGTGGGACTCCATGCATCACCCCTTCACTGCGCCCTTCGAGGCGGATATTGCTCTGCTGGATAGTGAGCCGGGCAAGGTGCGCGCCCGCCACTATGACATCGTCTGCAACGGGTACGAACTTTCCAGCGGAAGCATCAGGATACATAACCGCTCCATGCAGGAGAAGATCTTCCATATCCTCGGGTACGAAACAGGAGAGATCGAGGACAAGTTCGGCAGTTTCCTGGAGGCGCTTGAGTACGGTGCGCCGCCGCACGGCGGCGTCGCACCCGGCATCGATCGCTTCGTTATGATGCTTACGCACAGCAAGAGCATCCGTGATGTCATCGCCTTCCCCAAGAACCAGGCTGCTGTGGACCTGATGACGGATGCCCCGTCAGCCTTATCAGAAGAGCAGCTCAAGGAATTGAACCTGAGAATAATCGAGCCGCAGGTTTGAGCGATATCTTTTTGAAGACTAATTTTGCAATGTTATAATTACTCAAGGTGAAAGGTTAATATGAAGACTACATCCGAAAAAATAGAGAACTGCCAGATCGCTTTGAATGTCGAGATGGAGGGGTTGGAGACAGAGAAATATATGGGCATCGCTCTCGAGCACCTTGCCAGGAGAGTTGTCCTGCCCGGCTTCAGAAAGGGCAAAGCGCCCATCTCGCTGGTCGAGCAGCATATCGGTAAGCAGGCGATTATGCAGGAAGCACTCGAACACCTGGTACCCGAGGCATATGAGGAAGCTCTTAAAAATGAGTCCATATTGGCCATCGACCAGCCCAAGATAGAGCTGGTGCAGCTCGACCCCGTCATATTCAAGGCTATCGTGCCGACTAAACCTGAGGTCACGCCCGGCAACTACCGTGACATCAGGATGGAGATGGGCAAAAAGGAGATTGGCGATGACGATATCAACCAGGTTATCGAACAGCTGCAGATGCAGTTCGGCACCCTGGTACCTGCAGAGAGGGCTATCAGTTTCGGCGATATAGTCACTATCGATATCGAAGGCAAACGCGGCGAGGAGACCATCCTTTCGCGCAAAGATGCCGCATATGAAGTCAGCCAGGGCTCCAAGTATCCGGTGCCTGGCTTTGCCGAGAAGATCGAGGGCATGAGCAAGGATGAAGAGAAATCGTTTGAAATAGATTTCCCTGATGACTATGAAATCAAGGAGATAGCCGGGAAACAGTATTCATTCAGCGTCAAAGTCAAGGAAGTTAAAGAGAAAAGCCTACCTGAGATCAACGACGAGTTTGCCAAGAACGCCGGCAGCGAAAACCTGGACGACCTGAGGGAGAAGATTAAAAACGGCCTGCAGGCACGAGCCGACGACAGCCTGAAAAAAGAGTTTGAGCACAAGCTGATCACCGCACTGATCGAGCAGAGCACCATAGATTTTCCTCCCGTATTAGTGGAGAGGGAGGTCGATCATATATTGAATGAAGAGGCCAGGAATTTCCCTGATGGCGTAAAGGGATTGGAGAACTACCTGGTAAATGCCAAGAAGACGCTGGAACAGCACCAGGATGACCTCAGGCCGGCCGCATCCGATCGCGTCAAGGCCTACCTGGTCACCAGCAAGATAGCGGAGCTCGAGGGTATTACGGTCAGCGATGAAGAAGTCGACCAGTCCATTGAGAAGATGGCCGGAGAAGACCCCGCCAGGTCAGAGGAAGTGAAGGCTTTATTTAGCCAGCCCCGGCCGCGTGAGTCGCTCAGGGATATGATGGTCATCAACAAGGCTATGGATTTCCTGACCAAACTGGTCACAGGACAGGATAATATTATTAACACGGAGGGAACGGATGGAAAGGTCACCACTTAACATAATACCAACAGTTGTTGAGAGCAGCGCCAGGGGCGAGCGCTTCATGGACATTTACTCCCTCCTGCTCAAGGAGAGGATCATTTTCCTTGGCACGCAGGTGGACGACCAGGTGGCAAATGTTATCGTTGCACAGTTGCTTTATCTGGCCAGGGAGGATCCCGAGAAAGACATCAGCCTCTATATCCACTCGCCGGGAGGAGTTGTAACCGCGGGACTGGCCATCTACGATACCATGCAGTTGATCCAGCCGGATGTTTCCACCATCTGTGTTGGTTCGGCTTACAGCATGGGAACAGTGCTGCTATGCGCCGGCGCCAAGGGCAAGAGCTATGCCCTGCCCAATTCCACCATACACATGCATCAGGGCCGGGCCGGGACACAGGGACAGATAACCGATATCAAAATCGCCGCCAAAGAGTTCGAGAGACTGGATGAACTGGTGGCCAAGATACTCTCTGAGCATACCGGCCAGTCGCTGGAAAAGATACGCCAGGATACCGACAGGGACATCTATTTCGATACAAAACAGGCTGTGGAATACGGCCTGATCGATGACGTGCTCTCTGCCTCCGCCAAGAAAGAGAAGAAGTAATCAGAGGGATATCTCTCTGTCTATCTCGGCGGTAAGCTCGTAGCCTGATATGGGCTGTCCGTGGCTGTCCAGCAGTTTTTTACGGCTGTCTATACTTATCTTACCCTGGCTGAATGAGCTCAGCGTATGGATGATGAGCGGGGTCTCCCTGATGAAACCGCTCTGCCGAATCATATTAAATAGAGCGTTGTCTGCTCCTTCGGATTTCCTGACCTCTTCCACGGATCGCTCCCCCAGAGAATTCCATAGGGCATCGAAACTTCCACCCCTGATGGGATATCTGCAGAACGAGATAACCGGGCCCCTGTCCAGTTCAGGTGTGACCAGGTGTATCATAACGCCCGACTCTGTGGCTCGCTCACTTATCAGTTGCCAGATCACCTCCTGCCAGGTACCCTTGGGGCCGGTGGGTAGAGCAGGATGAAGGTTGATCATATTGAATTTGCTACACATCTCGCGGCCCACTATCAGCATATAACCCGCCAGCAGGCATATATCGACCTTAAAATCATCCAGTCTGGCTATGACTTGCCGGTCGTATTCCAGCCGCCATCCGGGCAGTTCCTCCTCCTTGACGCCTACCTGTTGACGCACGCTCCCGGCGAATTTCTTTACCGAAGACGTCACCAGCGGGATAGAGTATTGCTTGACCTGTGACAGGAAGATATCTGTTTTCTCGGATTCGCCGGCCTCTCGGCTGCAAAAAACGAACTCGATGCGGGCATCCAGACCGCCGTTGCGGATCGTAGAGACAACGGTATCCAGCAGTTTCTTAGAGCTGTCCCCCCGCGCCGTGGAAAACCACCCGATTTTCAACATCTTTCCGACTATTTATTAATATTTTTGTCCACCCGTGCGGTTACGCTGAGAAAGTGTATCAGCGGGCTCGACTTCCTGCTGTGGATGGTGGCGTCCTTGAGGGAAGTTAAAAACTCCTGAGGGCTATCGAAATCCTGCATTTCAACGATAGCGTAGCCCAATTCCGATGGACTGTGGGCATCCGATCCGGCGCTGATCAGCGTTCCGTGACGCCGGGCCAGGCTGAGCGCCCTACTCTCGGTTCCGGGGAAAAGGCTGCGCGAATTATATACTTCTATGATATCCACGTTGTCCGCCAGCTTCTCCAGTATCTTCGTTTTGCGGAAGGCGGAGGGCCTGACGAGGTCGTAGGGATGGGGTATGCAGATCAGTCCACCCTGGTCGCGGATACGCTTCACAGCCTCGTCCACCGGTATCTTGTCCGGTATATCTTCATGAAGGAACATGCCCATGATCTCGCCGTAAGGGGTGCGCACCTCTTCACAGATGATGATCTTGATGGGGGCCATCTTGCTCATCTCCCGAGCCCCCAGCGTGGTACCATGGTCGGCCACCCCGATGCAGTTTATACCTTTGGACTGGCAGGCTGCGATCAGTTGCTCATAAGACATGTAGGAATCAATCGAGTGCCGGGTATGGACATGCAGGTCGGCCCTGATCAATGATCAGACCCTCTCCAGATACTGGCCGGTCCTGGTATCGACTTTGATAGTGTCTCCAACGTTAAGGAAGAAGGGCACCTGTATAGTGATGCCCGTTTCCAGCTTGGCTGGCTTCCCCCCCGCGCTTGCCGTATTCCCCTTGAACCCCGGGCCTGTCTCGGCGATCTTCAACTCGACCGAGATGGGCAGCTCCACACCGATGGGGACTCCCTTATGTATGAGCAACTCCATGTTCATATTCTCTTTTAGGTAGTTGGTAGTATCGCCCATCAATCCTTTGTCCACGGCCATCTGCTCATAGTTTTGGTTGTCCATGAAGTGATACAGGTTGCCGTCGTTGTAAAGGAATTGGACCTGCCTCCTTTCCAGAAAGGCTTTGCTGAATTTCTCGCTGGCCTGAAATGATTTCTCAACGATATGTCCGGCCTTAACGTCTCGCAGCCGTATCCTGATCTGAGCTGAGCCTCTGCCCATCTTGATATGCTGATAGTCCAGCACCTGATAAAGCTGTCCGTCAAGCACAATGGTAATGCCCTTTTTAAGTTCGCCAGCGTCAATCATGCTATTAATCCTCCGTTCAAACGGGACTTTTTACCTGCGGTAGTCAGGGCCAGCACTTTACCTCCGTAGATAGTAACAGTATCTTCTATCCTGACTCCGCCCCATCCGGGCAGGTAGATCCCGGGCTCGACTGTAAAAACCATTTTCTCCAAAAGTATATCATCGGCGGACGGTCCCAGGCGCGGCCATTCGTGGGCATCCAGGCCGATGCCGTGCCCCAGGCCATGCCCGAAGCACTCCCCGTAGCCGGCCCTATCAATAATATCACGAACCAGCTTATCCGCAGTACCGGCGCTCATGCCGTCTTTGATCAAAGCAATGGCGGTTGTCTGTGCGCCCAGCACTGTATTGTAGACTCTATTGAACTGGTCATCCATTTTCCCAACCACGTAGGTGCGTGTTATATCGCAGCAATAGCCGTTATGCCTGGCCCCGAAATCAATGGTTATAGGTTCTCCTTCCTCAATGGCCCTGTCCGTCGGCCTGGCATGTGGCAGTGCCGAGTTTAGCCCTGAGGCAACGATTATCTCGAAAGGCAGTGTCTCGCTGCCCTCCTGCCGGATGCAGCTCTCGATCTGCCATGCCAACTGTTTCTCCGTTAAGCCGGCCGTAATGGTCGGGACTATCTTCTCCAGAGACCTGTCCGCAATTGCGCAGGCTTTTTTAATATCTGTGAGCTCTTCAGCATCCTTGACAGCGCGCAGCTTTTCTACCATGCCCCTAACAGGTATGACCTGGAAACTGTCGTTGGCCGACTGCGCAGTGCGGCAGACGGAATGGTAGGTGGTAAGAGAGAGATGGTCGGATTCAACGCCGAGCTTGACGATACCCATACCGGCCACCAGTCCGGCCAGCCAGTTGCTGATATCTCCTTTTATATACAGGACTTCAAGATCCGGCGCCTGCTGCCGGGCCTGCTCCACGTAGCGGAAATCCACTGCCAGGCTGACTCTTTCATTTGATATAACGAGCCAGCCGGCACTGCCGACAAAGCCTGAAAGGTAGCGTCTGTTGCTGTCGGAGCCGATGAGCGCGCCGTCTATACCGTATGAGGCGAAGGTGTCGCGCAATGAAGACAGTCGGTTCAAGCTCCTGCTCCTGGTATCAGCAAAGGCGGTTCAAGGCGGCGGTCATAGTATCAGGCCTTCTTTTTACGGGCATGATATGTTTTTCCCTGTCCGAAGATCTTCTTGGTCGTTTTACATTCAGGGTATTTGCTGCAGGCCAGGAATTTGCCATAGCGTCCGGTGCGTATGACCATTGCTTCGCCACAGTTGGGACATTTCTCGTCCGACGGCTCGGGAGCAGGGCCGTGGTTGACAGCCACGTTTTTCTTGCCCATGCAGTTGGGGTAATCCGAGCAGGCCCAGAATTTGCCGAAGCGGCTTGATTTTAAGACCATTTCCTTGCCGCATTCGGGGCACTTTTCCTCCGATTTGATTACCACCTTCTGCAGCTTCTCCTGTGCCCTGGCCAGATCAGACTCGAAGGGGGTATAAAACGACTTTATCACCGATTGGCGGTCCATCGTGCCCTTGGCGATCTCGTCCAGGTCCGTCTCCATCCTGGCCGTAAAATTGAAATCGATGATGTTGGGGAAATTGCTCACCAGCAGGTCGTTGACAATGATGCCGATCTCCTCGGGCCGTAGCTTGCCGCCGTCTTTATACACATATTCCCGGTCCAGGATTGTGGAGATAATCGGTGCATATGTGCTGGGCCTGCCTATGCCCTTTTGTTCCAGCGCTTTAATCAGCGTAGCCTCGGTATAGCGCGGGGGTGGCTGAGTGAAGAACTGCTCGGGGAACAGGTCGATCAGGTTGAGGGGCTCACCTTCCTTCAACTGCGGGATGGCGGCGGACTTGAAGTCATCGAACTCGTCCTTCTCCTCATCGCGTCCTTCCGTGTATAGCGCCATGAAACCCGGGAAACGTAGCGAGGAAGCTTTGGTGCGCAGCAGGTATATCGTCTTGTTTTTCGCGTATTCAGCTTCAATATCAACGGTCAACGTATCGAACAGAGCAGCGGACATCTGGCTGGCTACGGCCCTTTTCCAGATCAATTCGTAGAGTTGGAACTGGTCCTTATTGAGGAATTTCTTGATCGCCGCCGGCTCGCGGTGTGCCCTGGTCGGACGTATGGCCTCGTGCGCTTCCTGTGCCATTTTAACTTTCTTGGTGAAAAACCTGGGCGCCGCAGGCAGGTGTTGTTTGGAGAAGTTGGCCGCTATGTAGGACCGTATCTCCTCAATGGCGGAAGCTGCGACGTTGGTTGAGTCGGTCCTCATATAGGTTATCAGGCCGGTATCGCCTTCCTCGCCGATGGGCAATCCCTCGTAAAGCTGCTGGGCGATAACCATGGTCTTTTTTGCTGTGAAGTGCAGCTTGCGCCAGGCCTCCTGTTGCATGGTGCTGGTAATAAAAGGCGGCGCGGATTGGCGTGCGACCTCTTTCTTCTGCACCGACTTAACCGAGTACTCGGACTGGCGCAGATTCAGTATGACGCTTTCGCAGTGGTCGGTATCGGGTATATCCAGTTTCCCGTTGCCTGCCAGCCCAACCAGTGAAGCCCTGAAATTGACGCCTTTTTTTATTCGTTGTACGAGCTCGGCTTCAATCGTCCAGTATTCGATCGGGATAAACTTCAGTATCTCTTTTTCACGGTCTACGATCAGCCTGACTGCGACGGATTGCACCCGCCCGGCCGAAAGCCCCTTGAGGACTTTCTTCCAGAGCAGCGGGCTCAGCTTGTATCCGACAAGGCGGTCGAGTATACGTCTGGCCTGTTGCGCATCGACCATCTTCATATCGATTGAACGGGGATTTTTAAATGCCTCCTCGACAGCTTCTTGTGTGATTTCATGGAAGGTCACGCGCCTGAGCGGGATATTATCCTTCTGAAGGTTGGCGGCTTTGATCAGATGCCACGAGATAGCTTCACCCTCGCGGTCCGGGTCTGTGGCCAGGTATACGGACGAGGCGCTGTTGGCCAGTTCCCTGATCTCCTTGAGCACCGACTTTCTCTCGGATATATTCTTATACTCGGGCTCGAAGTCGTTGTCGATGGATATTCCCAGTCTGTCTGACGGGAGGTCCCGGACATGTCCCATGGACGCCCGTATGACATAGCCCTTGCCCAGTATTTTACCCAGTGTTCTGGCCTTGGCGGGTGATTCAACTATTACAAGTTTTACAGTCATATTCTTCTCAACAATATCGTAATTAATATTTCAGCCTGCTGCTTAAAGCATAGGTCATGCCACCTGTTGGCCTGACCAAGCCGTTCAACTCCATGATGGCCAGGCAGCTTATAACCGTTGATGTATCCAGTCCGCTGGCCCGGCATATCTCGTCGACGTGGGCCGGCTCATCGGAAATGTATTTTATTATAATCGATTCGTTTCCGCCGGGGGTAAGAGCATCTTTCATCTCCATCTGGCGGGATATAACCGGGAGGCGCAACTCTTCCAGTATATCGAGATGGTTCCTGACCAATTTGGCGCCGTCCTGGATCAGTCTGTTAGGGCCGCGGCTCATACCGGAGAGTATGCTGCCCGGCACGGCGAAGACCTCCCTGTTTTGATCGACTGCAAATCCGGCTGTTATCAGCGCCCCACCCTTCTCGCCGGATTCTACCACCAGCACACCGCGGCTCAAGCCGCTCAGTATCCTGTTTCGCCGCGGGAAATTCTCCGGCTTGGGTTTCGTTCCCAGGGGATGCTCGCTGATCAGAGCGCCGTTCTCAAGTATATCTTTGGCCAGCTTGAGGTTTTCCGGCGGGTAGACGATGTCCAGGCCGCAGGCAAACACCGCGATGGTCCGTCCGTTTGATTCCAGCGCTGCCCTGTGCGCGATGGTGTCTATGCCCCTGGCCAGGCCGCTTATTATGGTTATGCCGTTGAGAGCGAGATTGCCTACGATATCCTCGGTTACCTGCCTGCCGTAGGATGTGGCCCTTCTGGTACCCACCACGGCAACGCTGTCAGCGTCCGCGGCATCCAGAGAGCCGCGGATGTATAAGACAGCCGGATAATCGTGCGTCTCCTTGAGCAGCGCAGGGTAATCCGGCGATTCAAACGTTATAACCTTGATGCGGTACTTATCGATAAGAGCCAGGTCCTTATCGAGGTCTATGCCAGGACGGCTGGCAAGAAGGCTATCTGCCGTTCCGGCGTCAAGCCCGGCTTTGAGCAACTCCGGTCCGGGCGCGGCCCAGGCCTTTTCGAGGCTC
>JAQTLG010000044.1 GCA_028715025.1 Dehalococcoidia bacterium
ATGGATACTGACGCCCCCAACCGAATGTCTTTGTTTAGAACCAGCGGTAATACTGCACCAGCAGCATGATGCCCTGGATGATGAATATAATAGCCACCAGCGCGTTCAACACTCCGGGATTTACCATCACGATGATGCCGAAGAGCAGAGTAAGCGCGCCTACTACCAGGGGCAGCCCGAAGGCGAAACCTGATGCGATCACCTGTCCAATTCCCAGTATGATCAGGTATATCCCCACCACGTAGTTCAGTATCCGCGGTATGATCAGGATGACGATACCGGCGATTATGGCCAGTATTCCCCAGAGCCAGACGCCGGCGATGCACCAGCCGATACCGCTGATAATCAACGCGGCGGCGATCAGGTAGTTCACGATGCGGGGGATGATCAGGATGACAATACCGATCAGCAGCAGGATGATCCCTAACGCTGGACCGCCGGCAGGTAAGCCAAATGTTAACCAAGCCATCTTACACCTCCTTTTCTATATAATACCTTAATTTCGCACGATATCAAGGGCTGCCTCAATGTCGTAGGACCCCACTTTTTTCGCCCTGCGGGACAGACCTCGATGCTGATGCCGTGGTTATAACAGGCGAAGCGTTCGTGCAGCAACCCGGACAGGTGGCCCTGAACCCAAACGTGTCTGCTGTCGTCCGGTATGGTCTTACGTATCACTTTGACAATCTTATTCTGCATTTCGATCTAATAGATTCTCTCGTCGCGCCGGAAATAGGATTACCTCCGGGGGAACAGCTGATACAATACATTTATTCGAGTATTGGGAGGGTTCAAAGCAATTATCTTCGACAACCGGGACATTGATTTATTTCCGATATGGCGAACGAGCAGCGATAAAATCATCCGTTTTTTGAAATGGCACTGAAAATCTGAGCAGACCGGCGCCCGGTTACAGCCCCCGGCCACGGCCGCAATATTGTTGCCGGACGTACTCTTTTTCCCAGATTCCCCGATAACTTTTCTCAAGTTGCTCGCCGTAATCGATAAGCTTTTTATGGTAGCGCTCGTCGGCTGACGATCTGTCTGCGCCCTCATCCTCGGGCTCCGGTTTGAACTGTTCAATCATCCGCTGAAACATGGCGTGGTGATCGCGGAAGGGGCAAGGGCGCAGCCAGTCACCATCCTTCGTCAGCTCCGGAGAAGAGTACCCATAATCGCGCTGCCACTGCCTGATCGCCTGAAAAAACGGCAATTCCCATATATCGTTCAGTGTTTTGCCTTCGGCGTAAATGTCATTAATATTGCAGGCTGCATACGGAACAAATACGCAGGGCATTACCTTGCCATCCCAATCGATATAAAAATATCCCTGTTCGCGACCTGCGCTAATGCATCCGCCTATCATCGTGCCATGGTTCCAAAAATCGATCAGGAACAGTTTTTTCCCTTCCACCATGTCCCAGCATCTACGCCGGAATTCAACGCGCTGCCCGGCTCCGGGCATGATATCAAAATCGGGATTCCGCCCTATGGGCACGTACTGGAAATAGAAGGAGTAGAATGCGCCCTGCTCTTCAAAGAAAAAATCCAGGAATCGATCCGATAATATCTCTTCACCATTGGTAGCTGTGGCGGTGACCGCTATGCCGAAAGGCACACCTGCTGTTCTCAGGTATCTCATCGCATCCAAAACTCTGTTGAAAACCCCGTCGCCGCGCCGGCTGTCCGTGCTACCCCGCATGCCCTCCACCGACAGAGCTGGAGTAAGATTGCCCAACCTGCCCATGCGACCAGCTACGTCCCGGTCGATCAGAGTACCGTTGGTAAACATCAAAAAAAGCAGGTCCGGATGCTTTTCCACTATATCAAGCAAATCTTTCCCCTCGGATTCATACAGCAGCGGTTCTCCACCCGAGAAAACGACAAGGTGGATGCCCCAAGAATTTTTAGCATCCGCTATAAGGCGGTCGACGACGGTCCAACTGAGCTTCTTATCCGCCTGGCCTGAGTCGGCGTAGCATCCGCTACAGCTCATGTTGCAGGCATGACCGGGGCTGATAGTAATAAATCCGGGTGGCTGACACTCATATACCTGTTTGAACTGCCGCATGGCGGGCCGCCTGTTCATCGGGGTCAGCAGCGCTTCCGCCCACAATTTCATAACCGGGCCGAGAACGCGTTTAGATACAATCTTTTTTCTCAACGCCCTATCAACAGATTGCAGAACGGCGCGCGCCATTAAATAGCGCTCTCTCTCGATGGTCCGGCATCTATTTGAACTTTTATTGGACGGTTTCAACCTGCGGTCGACAGCACGCTCAATGATATGCAGAAGGACATTGCGGGTCATGTTACAGTAAAGTAACTGCCCTATTAAATTAAAAACCAGCCCGCCTACCCAGTGTCCGAAGAATTGGCCCATTACGCACCAATTATATAGCTGTTCACAGAAGGGCTTGCAAGCTATAATGTAATCGACGGCATTAATTCATCTGCGATAAAGAATATATGGAGGTAAGAAGCATGGGATTTGTAGAGGCAGCCAGGACCACCGATATCCCCGATGGAGAGATGAGGTCATTCTCCATAGCGGGAAAGCCAATACTAATATCCTGTTTCGAAGGCAAATACTATGCGATCGGAGGAAGATGCACTCACATGGGAGGGGAACTGGCCAAGGGAAAACTTGATGGGAAGATAGTGTCCTGCCCCAGACATGGCGCCAGGTTTGATGTGACCACAGGTGAATGCATTTCGGGGCCTAAAATAGGCATGATCAAACTCAAGACAAATAATGTGCCTGCTTACGAAGTTAAAGTCGAAGATAATAGCATAAAGGTTAACCTTTAAAGAGTATTCGCTCCCTTTATTCTTATTCGGCGGTCCCTGTGCTGCCGGTCGGCGGTTATTCAGGTTCAGTATTCCATGGTAGGGCCATTACCGGTTCAAATGCTTGCCAATTTTTAGATATAGCCATGCATTCAGAGGATATGGTTTTTAAATTGCAGTGAACGAAGCATATAGAAACCAGATAGTGCCGCTTCACTTTCTTAAAATTTAATATAAATTTAATCTTTTAGCCTCCAATTTTATTCCTTTGAAATCTTATCTGCCCTATCATAATTACCAAATTTAAGACGAAGATGAAGCGGACTTATCTTTAAGATAGACCGGATTACAAATAATAATCAGAGGTGTTTTATGGCAGTCGATTTAAATATTCTAATCGGGGGCGAAGCAGGGCAGGGAGTGCAATCAATAGGCTTGATCCTGTCCAAGGTTTTCACACGTGGCGGATATCATGTGTTTACCGACCAGGATTACGAATCAAGGATTCGCGGCGGGCATAGTTTTTGCAGGGTCAGGATTAAAGATACCCAGGTTCAAGCTATCTCGGAATCAGTAGATCTCCTTGTGGCGCTGAACAGGGAAAGCGTCGACTTGCATGAAAAGGAGGTTGTTTCGACGGGTTTAATCATTGCAGAAAACGATAAATATGCAGGCGGTGACAATAAGAAGATTTTTGTCCTCCCCATGAGCGAATTGGCCAAAAACAAAGCTGGTAATCCATTAACGGCAAACTCTGTTGCATTAGGAGCACTAATGGCCATCACAGGCTATGAACTGGAACTGCTTCAAAATGTATTTAAGGACCATTTCAAGGATAACCATGTTTTACAGCAAAATATAACTGCCGCCGTCGAGGGTTATACATACACCAAAAATAACGTCAAGAGTAGTTTTCATCACCAGGTCCATGCTCGTGAGGATACGCACAAAATAGTGATGGACGGCAATGAAGCCGTAGCTTTGGGTGCTTTAGCTGCAGGTTGTAAGTTTGTTTCCGCTTATCCCATGACTCCCTCTACTCCCGTGATTGAGTATATGGCGTCTAAAGAAAACGAAATGGGGCTGGCTGTTATACAGGCCGAGGATGAAATTTCCGCTATCAACATGACCATTGGAGCAGCATTTGCCGGAGTCAGGTCTATGACTGCCACTTCTGGTGGAGGTTTCTGTCTCATGGTGGAGGGCTTCGGTCTGGCAGGAATGACTGAAACGCCGATTGTAATTGCCTACGGGCAACGGCCCGGGCCGGCGATCGGGCTGCCTACCAGGATGGAGCAGGGCGATTTACAATTTGTCCTGAGGGCGTCCCACGGTGAATTCCCGCGCGCTGTCTTTGCCCCCGGTACGATTGAGGAAGCCTTCTGGTTAACCGTTAAAGCATTCAACATGGCCGAAAAATACCAGATCCCTGTTGTCATTTTATATGATCATTATCTCGCCGACTCGTATAACACAGTCAACAGGTTTGACATGACAACCGTGACCATTGACAGGGGTCTTATTTTAGGCAGCGACGAATTGAATAGTATAAAGGATTATAAACGGCACAAGATAACGCCCAACGGTGTTTCCCCAAGAGCGTTTCCTCTTGCCGGTGAGCCACTGGTGGTCACCGATTCAGATGAGCATAACGAAGCTGGTCACATGATAGAAGACGCAGAAACAAGAACGCTGATGATGCAAAAAAGAATGAGGAAACTATTTAGCCTTAGGCAAGATATACAACCACCAAAGCTTTACGGCCCGAAAAACGCCGGGAGCACTCTAATAGGCTGGGGCAGCACCTTCGGCCCATTAAAGGAGGCAATTGATTTACTACACCATGAAAATATCAGCGTGAACATGGTTCACTATTCCGAAATCTGGCCGTTTTATAAAGAGACTATGGTAGACATCATGGCCCATTCTCAACACACATTTACGGTCGAGAATAACTTTACGGGGCAATTTGCCGACCTGATAGCCCAGGAAACGGGCAACCTGGTCAGCGGGAGAATAGTGAAATATGACGGCAGGCCTTTCTCTCCTGAATACATCGTCCGGGAATTTAATAAAATGGGGGGTTAGCTATGGAAGATAAGAGTATCTATACGGGGATACAACCGGCATGGTGTCCGGGCTGCGGTAACTTCGGAATATTACAGGCGGTTCAAAGAGCATTCGCCGAGCTAAAAATAAAGCCTTCCCGGGTGCTCATGGTTTCCGGCATAGGTCAGTCAGGAAAACTACCACATTATCTAAAGGCAAATGTATTTAATGAGTTGCATGGACGGCCCATTCCAGCGGCTATTGGAGCTAAAATAGCCAACCGGGAACTGGTTGTGATTGCCGTCAGCGGGGATGGGGACGGCTACGGTGAGGGCGGTAATCACTGGATACACGCCATGCGACGCAACCATGATATTACATATCTGGTGCATAATAACCAGATTTACGGTCTTACCAAGGGGCAGGCTTCCCCATCCAGCGACCTGGGATTTGTAACGAAAACTACTCCCGATGGGGCGCCTTTACCTATCAATCCTATTGCCGTTGCGATTTCCTGTGAAGCAAGTTTTGTGGCACGAAGTTTTGCCGGCGACGTCGATCATTTATCAGCAATGATCAAGCTTGGAATCAGTCATAAAGGTTTCGCCCTCATCGATATCCTGCAGCCCTGCGTCACTTTTAACCACAAAAACACCTATAGTTGGTATCGAGAAAGGGTGTACAAGCTCGAGGACGGCGGGCAATATAATCCGGACGATAAGATGGCCGCTTTCTCCAAGTCCCAGGAATGGGGTGACCGAATTCCCATTGGAGTAATTTATCGTAAGGTCCGGCCGGTATATGAAGACCTTCTTCCCGCATTAAAAAATGGCCCGCTGACCAGGCAAAAATTGGATCCTTTGCCGGTTGACCGATTCCTGAACGAGTTCGCTTGACCCGATTATAAAATGTTTAATCGCATGATGACCTGATCCCACGGATGTGTTGACATATCTCAGATATGCAGCTATGATCTCTACAATCAGAGCGTGGGGATTAGTTCATGGTGAAAAAATTGGTTGTCCTGGTAGTCGATGACGAGGAGCGGATCACATATTTCCTGAAATCCAAATTAAAAATATCGGGTTATGAAGTGTTGACAGCGCAAAACGGTAAAGAAGCTTTGGAGCAATTTCATAATAATGATCCTGATTTGATTGTGCTTGACCTTGTGATGCCGGAGATGAACGGTTTCGAATTTCTCCAGGAGCTGCGCAAGTTCTCCAGGGTGCCTGTAATTATACTCAGTGCGAAGAGTGAAGATATCGATAAAATCCGGGGATTGAAACTCGGCGCGGATGACTATTTACCTAAACCGTTTAATCCAAATGAGTTGGTGGCCAGGATAGAAGCTGTTTGCAGGCGTATAGACAGGTCAGCTGAATCTGAGAATCTGCAAACCGCTTCTTTTAAGGATGTGCATGTCGATTTTCAAGGTCACAGTATGACCGTCAAAGGGACAGAGGTGCATTTAACATGGATAGAATGGTTATTGCTTAGGGAACTTTTTCAGAACATGGGCAAGGTTAACACCTACGAAACACTGCTAACCAAGATATGGGGAGCGGAATACAGGAATGATATACAAATATTAAGGACATGGGTAACCCGTCTGCGCAACAAACTGGGAGATACTGCTGGCATCCCAGAGTTAATAATAACGATCCCTAAAACCGGGTATATGTTTAAGTCCACCTCCCCCGATAAGTAAAATTCAAGCCTCCCCATCTTGTTACCTGCCAGCTATCGCCATTTTCCATGCTGTGCCATTTATACATTTGTAAAATTACATATTTATTTTATAAGTTTCCCCGCAATTTTATGACTATTTGATTTCTCTTTAGCTATTCTTTTTTCATAGCCGGTTCGGGAGTTCGGGTATGGTAATTTCAAGTAAATACCGGGCAATTTATATAAGGCGGTTTCAGCTATGAAAAAGGTATTAGCGATTATTATGGCCGGGGGAAATGGAAGCAGAATGGGCGTGTTGTGCTCGGATATTCCAAAGCCAATGCTGACTTTCGGCGCCAGCTGCAGAGTGATAGATTTTACCCTCACCAACTGCGTACGTTCCGGTTTTAGGGACATTTTGGTACCGGTTGATTACCGGAGAGAGAAAATGACCGACTACCTTACAAAATGGAGTCTGGCCAATTCCATGAAAAATGAACTGCGAATTCTGGAGCCACAAAATGGCCATTACCTGGGCACAGCAGATGCTATACGACAAAACCTCGCTCTCATCGAAAACTACAAACCCGACATCGTAATGATCCTGGCTGGAGACCATGTCTATAAAATGGATTACCGCGACATGTTGGACTTCCACATTTCTCGCGATGCGAACATCACACTTTCAGTAAAACCTGTCCATCTTGACCAGGCTTCCAACTTCGGTATCGTTAATGTAAATAGCAACAGTGAAATCACTGATTTTGTAGAAAAGCCTGCGGTGCCTACCGGCAACCTTGCTTCGATGGGGATATATCTTTTCAGAACGGATACGTTGCTGAACCAGCTGGAAAGAAACGATATGTCTTTAAATGATTTTGGGCATGACATTATACCTTCGATGATTGAAGATGGAAGGGTCATGGCATACCAGTATAAGGGGTACTGGAGGGATATTGGTACGGTAGATTCGTATTACAGGACCAATATGGACCTGTTGGGTTACCCGCCGGTTATCAGCATTGAAGGTCAGTGGCCGGTGCTTACAGACAGCACATTTTCACGCCCGGTAAGAAAATATAGAGCGGGCAACGTATGGAATAGTATAGTTGGAGCATCTTGCAGAATCGAGGGCAGGGTTGAGAACTGCATTCTGGAAGACGGCGTATCCATCGGACACAATGTTACCGTAAGAAACTCTATCGTAATGGCCAGGGCTTCGATCGGCGATTACAGTGTTTTGAATCATTGCATACTGGACAGGGGCGCAAAGGTGGACAAATTCTGCTTCATCGGGAAGCCGGGCATCCCGCTAAAAGCATCGGATATTACTATCATCGACAGGGACGTTCGGATATCGCAATACGAATCGATACTCCTCAAATACAATAATTCATCTTTCGCGCATGGCGGTTCGCTGGTTCACGCCCTATCTAATTACGAGAGGAGACCAAAAGCTTCCCGGTCCGCATAGTCACGTAATTATCCCATATTAAATAATTAACGGAGGGTAACAATGAAACAACTCAATGAACTGTACAAATCGGGTGATTGGAAGGCGGAGAAGCACGTGCCTGTCATCGATTGTGCGGAAAAAGTCAAAGCGGGTGATCTCATCCCTGTAAAAGTATCTGTAGGAAAAGAGCAGGCACATCCCAATACTACGGAGCATCACATCAGATGGATATCGGTCTATTTTCTTGCAGACGGGGAAAATTTCCCCTGCCAGGTCGGGCAGTTTGAATTTACCGCGCACGGAGAATCGACACAGGGGCCCAATTCCGGCCCGGTCTACACTCATCATGAAGTCACATGCTATATAAAAATAAGCAAGCCGGGAACGTTATTTGCGTCTTCCCTCTGCAATATTCACGGCCTCTGGCAATCGGCCAAAGAGATCGCTATAAGCTGATAAAACTGCAGTCAATACAAGCGGGAGGTAAAAATGTATAAAAACATCGTCGTAGCCCTGGATGGATCGGAACTGGCAGAGACCGTATTGCAGCACGTCGCGACGGTTACCAAGGGATGCGAAGAAGCCCAGGTGACTCTTTTGCGGGTTGTGGAACCTATAGAGACAACCTATGCTGACACTCTTCCTCCCCTGACCCTGGATCAATCTTATCAGGTACAGATCGCCGAGACAGCATATGCAAAAAAATATCTCAACGAAATCGCTAAAAAACTGACCATCTCCGGTATTAAGGCAGCGGCGGTGGTTTTAACAGGCAAGGCTGCCGATTCGATAGTAGACTATGTAAACCAAAATAACGCTGATCTGGTGGTCCTGGCCTCTCACGGGAAGTCCGGCATCAGCCGCTGGATGTGGGGAAGCGTTACTGATCGGGTCATTCATCACGTTTGCGCTGCGGTATTGATGGTACGAGCGCCGGGTTGCGGGTCACTGCACAAAGGTTAGCGACTCCTCGGGCATCAGTATGACAATTTCCCTGATATTGGACGATCTATGGGGCAAACATGAAAACTGAAAATATAAGCTTGGGAGTATGTAAATGAAACGGCTATCGCTTTTACTCTTGGTCCTTCTGACATTATCGACGCTGTCATTCGGTTGCACTGCTGTAATACCGGTGGTAAATACATTCGATGTGTCGCCAGGTGCTATCAACACAGGAGGTTCGGCTACGCTGA
>JAQTLG010000045.1 GCA_028715025.1 Dehalococcoidia bacterium
AGGTGCAGCGGGTATACGGTCTTCCTGGCGATACTGCGGTAGGCCTCGATGGCTGTGGGCACGTCGAAGGCCTTGAGCGCGATCTTGATCAGGTCGAAATCCAGACTCTCGAGAAGTTCGACCTCTTCCATCGCTGTATCGACCATGTAACCTGCAACCGAGCGCCCCGGCTTTTTGCCGGGGGGAAGGCTGCCGAAATTGACGCCTATGCGTATGGGCACTTCCCTCGTTCTGGCCTCAGCCACGACTTTGCGAATCTGCTGTTTATCGCGGATATTGCCTGGATTGATGCGAAGTCCGTCGGCGCCGCTGACCAGGGCCGCCAGCGCCAGGCGGTAATCGAAATGTATATCAGCAATAAGAGGAATAGATATGCCTCGTTTTATCTTTGTGATAGCCGCTGCGGCCTGCTGATCCGGGACAGCCACACGGATTATCTCACAGCCGCAATCTTCCAGTTCCCTGATCTGGTTTATGGTTGAACGCGCGTCCCGTGTATCGGTTTTGGACATAGACTGTACTGATATGGGGGCGCCGCCACCGATGATCACGCTGCCCACACGTATCGGTTTGGAAACGCGCCGCTTTTTCACGGCAGCAGGCTTTCTCCGCGTATGATGCGGGCCACATCGAAATAGCTGATCACCAGTATTAGCAGTATCATGGCCAGGAATCCTATCATATGAACCAGCCCCTCTTTTTGAGGCGAGATCCTTTTACCTCGTCTGACCCATTCAAGCAGAACAAAAACAAGCCTGCCGCCGTCCAGACCGGGAATGGGTAGCAGGTTGAATATACCCAGGTTGATGCTGATGAGGGCGGTGAACTCCAGCAGCGGGCTGATGCCGGCTTTGATAACTTCCCCGGTCAGCTGTGCAATAGCTATAGGCCCGGCAAGCTGCGGTGCTGTGCTCCTGACGAACCAGCTCATAACTTCATTCTTGAAAAGCACGAGTATCTCCCAGCTGTGCACAACGCTGGTTGGCAGCGCCTGCCAGAAGGGCATGGATTCCACCGCTGTGGTTGTATCAGATGCGGTGAGCATGACTCCTGTGGCGCCCTGCCCCTGCGGGGGTACCCAGCGCGGAGTTACAGATACGATTTTCTGGCTGGTGTCAGGCTTCATGACGACCATGGTCGTATCATTGCCCAGGTTCAGTTGAATATGATAGCTCAGGTCGGCCCGATTCTTAATGGTATGCCCGTTAACCTCCACTATCCTGTCGCCTGCCTCAATACCCGCCGTTTGAGCCGGCGAGCCGGCGGCCACTTCTTTTATCAGCACGTTCTCAATCGTAACGTCATGCGGGATCATAAAGCTCACAGTGAAAAGAATGATCGGCAGAAGGATATTCAGCAGCGAGCCGGCACTGAGAACGAAAATCCTTGCGCCGATGCTTTTGCTGGCCAGGCTGCCCGGTGTTGACGGGTCTTCTTCCCCCAGCAGTCGTGTGAACCCTCCGAAAGGTATCCAGTTGATGGAGTAAATTGTCTCACCGTATTTATATCCCCAGATCCTGGGAGGCAAGCCCAGGCCGAATTCCTCCACCTTGACCTTCGACATTTTAGCGGCGGCAAAATGGCCTATCTCATGGGTGAGGATGAGCAGTATCAGCAGCGCCAGAAAAACCACTATGGTTAATAACATTAAATATCCTTCCTTGCTTCTTTGAGGGCTGTGTCACATGCCCACCTGTCCGACCGGAGTATGTCCTCGATTCCGGGATTTGAAACCGGCCTGTGCATGTGCAGGGTTTTGTCTATTATTGTAGCAATTTCGGTAAAGGCAATACTATTATTAAGAAATAGATTTACGGCTGTTTCGTCCGCAGCGCATAATACGGCAGGATACGTGTCCCCCAGTTTTGCAGCCTCCAGTGATAGCCTTAGGCAGGGATAATCCATGTAATTGACCGGCTCAAATACTAGGTTGTGCATCCCGCTGAAATCCATCGCCTTTATTTCCGGATTGGGCATTCTTTGAGGATAAAAGAGCGCGTATTGAATAGGCAGATGCATATCGGGGATGCTCAGCTGTGCCTTGATGGAGCCGTCCTTGAACTCGACCATCGAGTGAACAATACTCTGCCGGTGTATGATGATCTCAATCTTTTCGTAGGGAAGATCAAAGAGCCAGTGCGCCTCGATCACCTCCAGCCCTTTGTTGAAAAGTGTGGCGGAATCTACGGTTACCTTCCTGCCCATTTTCCAGGTGGGGTGTTTCAGGGCCTGCGACGCCGTTACTCTACGCAGCTTCTCAGCCGGCCAGCCCTTGAAAGGTCCTCCCGAGGCCGTCAGCAGGAGCCTGGACACGCTGGAATCTTCGCCCTGCAAGCATTGCCAGACCGCGCTGTGCTCGCTGTCTATGGGCAGGATAGCGCCCCCATGCCGGGCTGCAAGCTGTTTCAACAGGTCTCCCGCCATGACCAGTATCTCCTTATTGGCGATAGCTACGGTCTTTCCGGCCTGGAGAGCAGACATGGCCGGTTTAAGTCCGGCCTTACCTGTAGTGGCAATAATTACCATATCCACATCAGGATGAGTGGCCATTTCTTCCATCGTCGCCGGCATTGTGCCGGCGGGCAACTCTAAGTCGGCTGAACAAAAGGCTAACAGCGGTCTGAATTCGCGGACCTGCTGCAATAACAGGTCAGCATTGTTGCCGCATGCCAGACCGGACACCTGCAGTTCATCTTGAAAAATACGGACGATATCCAGGGTTTGTTGGCCGATGGACCCGGTCGATCCCAGCAAGACTATGTTTTTTACCGTGTTTTTCATCGTGTTACCTTGATGACAGGATAATGTTACAGCAAATCGATTGAACAGACCATTGTCATGCAGTGTAAAGATAAAGCAAGCCCCGGCGATCTCTGTTGACGCGGTCTAACAGCGCCGGGGCTTGCATCACTAATGCAGTATCAGTATGGGATCGATGAGTATTATACCTATTGCGGCATTTCCAGTATGAGGAAGCCTGTCACGATGAGGGCTATAAAAATTACGGCAATGATCAAATATATGACGGACAGGACAATGCCCCAGATCAGCATGGATTTGGCTTTCTTGGGATCTTTATCTTTGTTGACCGCCCAGGCGATGATGCCTCCGATCCAGCACCAGCCGCCGAAGAGCAGCGGCAGTATGACAAGCAGCCACCATGCTCCGCTGACCGGTTTCACAGCCGGCGCCGCGTCCGAGGCCGCGGCTACGGGCACGTCATCCCTGCGTACGAATAGCTTATTGGCGCAGGCCGGGCAGTACACTTTGTCCTGCAGCTCTGTTTTACAGGCGACACACACCATTTTTCCACAACTCACACATGCGCCCACGGCATCTTTACCGGGGTGATACGAACAATCAGCCATAAAAGCCCTCCTGCAGTAAAATCAGCTATAAACATTGATATTATAGACAACGTAAACACCCAATGCAATTAAAAATTATTGCATCCTCGTGTATAATAATGTTCTGTTGGAGGAGGAAGCATACACCGGGAAAACTGACCTTTGACTGATTCTTTATTTGTGCGTTTATATTAGACAGCCATTTCGCAGAGAACATGAGGAGGACAAACAATGCCGAAGCAGAGAATTCTGAATTGCCCTTTGAAATTTACAAGTAAGACGCTGGAAGCGGATGGTTTCGTGAAGAAGGAAACTTGTTTATGCGACGAGGATGGTTGCGCATGGTGGAGGCCCACTACAAACATGTGTGCTGTCAACAACCTGATCGAGGTTATGAACAAACTCGAATTGACCGCCGGGCTGCAGCTCAAGACGTTGTTGCCAGATTTCCAGTCCAGGACCACCATAGTCGATGTTGAGCGATAATGCCTGCGACATGACTCAGGCGAGACTACGCCAGCCTGTCGGGCAGGCAAATATATAGTGATTTGAGTTATAATGTAGCGCGAAATTAAACAATCAAGGAGGTCTTATGGCTTACGATACACTATTACTGGAAAGGGAGGGTGCAGTCGGGATTATTACTCTTAACAGGCCACCGGTAAACCCGTTCAATTACGCGGCAATCGACAACCTTGGAAAGGCATATGCCGAACTCGAGACTGACAAGTCTGTCCGGTCTATTATCATTACCGGCGGGGGTGAAAAGGCCTTTTCCGCCGGCTTTGATATCTCCAGCTTCGCCGATCCTATGAATATATGGTTGCCCAGGTTGGGACATATGGTTTTCAGCCGCATCGAGAGGGGTCCCAAGCCGGTTGTTGCCGCCATCAACGGCTTTGCCCTTGGCGGAGGATTTGAACTGGCCATGGCCTGCCATTTCAGAGTAATGGTTGACGCCGAGAAGGCGACATTAGGCCTGCCGGAGATCAACCTCGGTATCATACCGGGCTGGGGCGGCACGCAGAGACTGCCCAGGCTGATAGGGCGCACCCGGGCGTTGGAGATCGCACTTATGGGCAGGAGAATCAATGCCAAAGAAGCTTTCGAATGGGGTCTGCTGAACAAGGTATCCAAGCCGGGCGAAACGCTCAAAGACGCCAAGGAAATGGCCGCCTCACTGAGCAAGCGGGCGCCGCTCGCCCTCAAGGCTATTTTGAACGCGGTGGTGCTGGGTGTGGATACCAACATGGCAGCGGGTCTTGATATAGAGCTGGAGGGCTCGCGGACGGTTGGAATGTCCAAGGACGCCATGGAAGGCATGACTGCTTTCATGGAGAAACGAGAAGCCAAATTCACGGGTGAATAAATAAATAACATATAGGAGATACGGATCAATGAAAGCTGCAGACATTAAGACGATCACGGTTGTCGGATCCGGCGATATGGGACACGGCATCGCCGAGGTTGCCGCCATGGCCGGCTACAAAGTCAACATGTACGACATCAAACAGGAATTCGTTGACAAGGGCATGGGCAAGATCAAGGACAGCCTTACCAAGCAGGTCACCAAGCAGAAGATGACACAGGAGGCCATGGACAAGACCATGGGCCTGCTAAAAGGCTTCACGGTGTTGAAGGACGCGCTTAAAGACGCGGATTTCATGATCGAGGCAGCCCCGGAGATTATGGAACTTAAACAGAAGATATTTAAAGAGTGCGATGAGCACGCGCCAAAACATGCCATTCTAACTACCAATACATCCAACATGAGTATTACCAAGATCGCCTCGGCCACTAAACGGCCCGACAAAGTTGCTGGGCTGCACTTCTTTAACCCCGTTGCTATGATGACGCTGGCAGAGGTGATCAGGGGAGACAAGACATCCAATGAGACCATGGACGTAACATACGACCTGATGAAAACCTGGAAAAACTTCAGGGGAGCCATGGTTCCTATAAGAGTGGAGAAGGACACCCCGAGCTTTGTTTACAACAGGCTGGGCGCCCCGGCTGCCCTGTATATGTCTGAGCTGCTGGAGAAAGGCGAAGTAACTCCAGAGGCTGCCGACGCAAAAGTGAAGTCTATCGGCGCGCCCATGGGCCCGTTCGAGACGTTCGACTTCGTGGGTCTCGACGTAATGTACCACAGCCAGGAATACCTGGCCGGTGTGCTGTCACCCGAATACAAGCCGCGCAGCTGGCTCGAGAAGAAGATGAAGTCCGGCGAACTGGGAAAGAAGACGGGCAAAGGTCTCTTCGATTGGTCGGCTGGACGCCCGGCCATCGACGTAAGCAAGGCCGATCCCAATTTCGATCCTATGGATATCATTTGCCTGCAGGTCAATGAAGGCACCAAGCTAATCGAGGCAGGGGTTGTCAAGACTCCCGCCGAGATAGACCTTGCTATGGTGCACGGCGGCGGCGGCATCTTCGGACCGTTCGCGCTGGCCAAGGGCATGGGCTGGGCCAAAGTCGCTGAGAAATGCGAGGCCATCGCCAAGAAGACAGGCATCAAACAATTCATGCCTACTGAGACCCTGAAGAAAGGCGATATCACGATCTAAGCAGAGATACTGTGAGAAATAACAGGGTTGGTTGCCGGGTGTATATCTGGTGCCGTTAGAAAGCGGTCAAGGATCAGCCGGGCAGCCAACCCTGATTATTTACCAGGACAATCAGATAGTATGCCACGGGGGCGATGAGCAGGTGGCTGTCGATGCGGTCGAGAAAACCACCGTGGCCGGGCAATAAACTGCCGGCATCCTTGGTGTGCATGTTCCTTTTTAAGAGAGATTCCACCAGGTCTCCGATCTCTGCAAGTACACCAATGATCAATCCCGCTGCAACCATCTGCCAGTAATATAGCGGCAGTTTAAATACGATTGCTAGTATAACTGCGGTTATGACTGCAGTTGCCAGCCCTCCGGCTGCTCCCTCCCATGTTTTCCCGGGGCTTACGGATGATGCCATGGGATGTTTTCCCAGATTGCTTCCCACCGCATAGGCGCCTACATCGCAAAGCGCTGTGCACGATAGTACCAGAAAAAGCCAGCCCATGCCGTTTTCCATCTGACGTATTGTTACATAATAGGAAAGCAGCCATCCCGTGTACAGGATACCGGCTAAGGTCCAGCCCCAGTTGATAAAGGCATTTTCCTTGTTGGATCTGAACAGCATCCAGATAAGCGGAATAAGCGTCATCAGTGACAATAGAAGCGGCAGTATAAAATCCGGGGGATATGGCAGAAAGGACAGGTTGTACTGCTGTATATAGGCGTTAATGATCAACAGGACGGAAAAAACCATGCCGAACCAGTTTAATGGTTGAACGCCCCGGGTTTTTACGATCCTGTAGAACTCGATACAGGCGAGGACCGCTATAATGCAGACGGCAACCACCAGGGGAATGTCGCCCAGTATGATCAGCACTGCCACAATTGCGGCAAGTGTTAGTCCTGTTACAATTCGCTTGACTATCATTTCTATTAAATATGAATAGCCTGTAGTGAGCAGCCAACAGGACCAATGGCGGTTAATGGCGGTGAGTGGATTTTAGACTTCCAGGATCTCCGCTTCCTTGTCTTTGCCTATCCTGTTGACGGAATCGATATAGCTGTCTGTGAGCTTCTGTATCTGTTCGGAGGCTCGTATACTCTGATCCTGGGAAATCTCCTTATTTTTTTCAGATGTTTTCAGCTCTTCGACAGCTTCCCTGCGTATATTGCGCACGGTAACCCTCGATTCTTCGAGTCGCTTATGAATGATCTTGATTAAATCTTTCCGCCTATCCTCTGTAAGAGCCGGGATGGAGATTCTGATGTTGTTGCCATCGTTGATGGGATTAAGCCCCAAATCAGATTTCAATATGGCTTTGTCGATATTATTCATAATGTTGCGGTCCCAGGGATGTATGGAGATGGTTTTTGGGTCGGGGACAGAAATGGAAGCCAGTTGAATCAGTGGTGTGACAACACCGAAGTAATCGACTTTGATATGTTCGACGAGGGCTGGAGATGCGCGTCCGGTGCGGATGGATGATAATTCTTTATTCAGGGCCTCGATGCACTTTTTCATCCTGGAGTCAGCATTCTTCAGTATCTTATCCGTCATTACTTATCCTCACTGGTGACCTTAGTCCCGATATCTTCTCCCTCGATGACTCTGAGTATACTGTCCTTTTCCTGTGAATCGAATACAATTATAGGCAGTTTATTCTGCTGGCATAATGAAAAAGCTGTGATATCCATTACCTCAAGTTGAAGGGCGAGTGCTTCCCTGTGCGTCAGGTGCCGGTATTTTTTAGCTTTCGGGTTTTTCCTGGGGTCGGAATCATAAATACCGTCAACCCGGTTCTTGGCCACCAGCAGCACGTCAGCGTTGATCTCTATGGCGCGTAACGCAGCCGCCGTATCAGTGGTCATATAGGGGTTTCCCGTGCCGCCCGCAAAGATCACCACCCGTTTTTTCTCGAGGTGCCGTATGGCTCTTCTGCGGATGTGAGGTTCCGCTATGGCCTGGACTGTTATAGCTGACTGTGTTCTGCTGACTACGTGGTTGTTTTCCAGGGCATCCTGCAGCGCCAGCGCGTTTATAATGGTTGCCAGCATTCCGGCGTAATCTGCCGTGGCCCGGTCCATACCCGCAGCCTCCGCGGCTGAACCCCTCCAGAAGTTTCCGCCGCCCACCACGATCGCCACCTCGATCCCCTGTTCGTTGACTTTTTTAATCTGTTTGGCTACTAAATCCAATATATGAGGATCAATGCCGAAACTGCTATCCCCCATGAGGGCTTCGCCGCTCAGCTTCAGGAGTACTCTTTTAAAATGTGTCTTTCGGGTAGACAATTTCAATAGCCCAGTTCAAAACGTACGAACCTGCGGACTTTAATATTCTCACCTGTTTTAGCAATTGTCTCGGTTATTATATCCTGTATCGATTTGGCCGGATCTTTGATAAAGGGTTGAAGCAGCAGGCATATTGTTGCCGGATCTTCCTCAACACCCGCGGGCAGATCGTCCCTGGAAACGTACTTGGGCGCCATAGCAGAGATCTGCAGAGCTATATCATGCGCCAGTTCCTTGAATTCCGGTGTGCGGGCCACAAAATCAGTCTCGCAGTTCAGCTCAACCATGACTCCCAGATGATTGCCGGTGTGCACGTAACATTCGATCATGCCCTGCTCGGCCGATCGCTCGGATTTTTTCTTGGCAATGGCCAGCCCGCGTTCTGTGATAATCGCGCAGGCTTTATCGAAATTGCCCCCGGCTTCGGTCAGGGCTTTTTTGCAATCCATTACACCGGCCCCTGTTTTCTGCCGGAGCTCTTTAACTGTATTTGCTGAGATATCCAAATCAGTCCTCCTTTGGCATCGTGAGAGCTATTCGCTCAAAGTAACAGTGATAAGCGAGAATAAGGGAATCAGGGCGAGGTTATCTCTGCCGCGACCGGTTCCTCGGTTTCCTCCTCCTTGTTCTCTCCCGCTTCGGCAAGCATCTTGCCTTCGAGGACGGCATCAGCGATATGCATACAGATAACCTTGATGGCCTTGATCGCATCGTCGTTTGCCGGGATGATGTAATCGATTCCATCGGGATTACAGTTGGTATCAACCGTAGCCACCAGTTTCACGCCGACTTTCTGGGCCTCGTTGAGGGCGATCTTCTCCTTGGTCGGATCGATGATGAAGATAGCGCCCGGCAGGGCTGTCATTTCCTTGAAGCCGCCCATTAACCTGTTGAGTTTGGCCATCTCCTTCTCAACCTTCAATTTTTCTTTCTTGGACATA
>JAQTLG010000046.1 GCA_028715025.1 Dehalococcoidia bacterium
ATATTTAATCTGATCCAATATCATCTGTCTAAACCGTCCGCAAGGCTACTATATTTACATACCTATCAACTTCGCAATAGGTGCTATTCCCATATTTATTACATTGGTTAGTACGGCGGGATAGATACCCACCATCATGATGACTGCTACGAATGAGAATGTGCTTATCATCTCGACTGCATCAGCGTCGCCCACGCCGTTATATTTATCCAGCGGATAACCATAGAAGACCCGCTGTAGCATCCAGAGTATATAGCCGGACGTGACTACGATGCCCAGCACCGCTATTAGCGTAAATACAGGCATGCCGGCGACCACAGTGCTGGCAAAGCTTCCGGCGAACGTTATGAACTCGGCTGCGAATCCGGCAGTGCCGGGGAGTCCCAGTGAAGCCAGCCCGGCGATGCTGAAAACAACCACAATAATCGGCATCTGGCGGGCCAGACCACTCAAATTGTTGAGATCTCGAGTGTGTGTCTTATCATAAACCAGTCCCACCATGGCGAAGAGCAGACCGGTGATCACGCCGTGGCTGAACATCTGAAGACTGGCGCCCACCAGGCTCACCTGGTCGAGCGCAAAGATGCCCAATAGCACATAGCCCATATGGCTCACGCTGCTGTAGGCGATGAGCCTTTTTAGATCGGTCTGCCTGATGGTGACAGCCGCACCATAGATAACACCGATAACGGCCAGTGTGAGCATGAATGGGGCGTACTGTACCGCTACCTGCGGCAGCATGCTGACACATAAGCGGATCATGCCATAGCCGCCCATTTTAAGCAGCGCTCCGGCCAGGATGACGCTGGCAGCCGTTGGCGCATTGGTGTGAGCATCGGGCAGCCAGGTATGCAGCGGGAAAACCGGCAGCTTGATAGCGAATCCAACTATGAGCAGGAAGAAAAGGGCCGTCAGCGGTATGAAAGAGGAAGCGATCTGAATGCCGGCCAGGGCCGTCATATCAAAGGTATGCGTAATGAAGTATACACAAAGTATGCCCGCCAGCATGAATGCGCTGCCTACCAACGTGTAGATAAGGTACTTATATGCGGCGTATTCCTTGCGCCCGCTTCCCCAGATGGATATGAGGAAGAACATGGGAATCAGTTCCAGTTCCCAGAAGAGGAAGAAAAGGATGAGATCCAGCGAGCAGAAGACGCCCAGTATGCTGCTCTCCAGCAGTAATATCCAGATGAAATACTGTTTTGGATTAAGTTGTATTTTCCAGGAAACGAGTACCGATATCACTCCCAGGAAGGTCATGAGTATGACCAGTGGCAGGCTCAAACCGTCCACGCCCAGATAGTAGAACGAATTGATGGCCGGTATCCATGATATCTTCTCGACGAACTGCATCTGCCCAATGGCGGACTCAGACCTATCGAACATTACGAATACTGCAATAGACAGTATAAATGAGGCCATGGCCGCGGCCAAGGCTATTGATCTGACCGTTTTCTGCCCCGGCCTGGGTATAAGGGCAATGACGATTAAGCCGATAACCGGCAGAAAAACGATCCAGCTCAACAAATTCAGATTCAAAGCCATATACCTCAGCTGAATAAATATAAACAGGCGACTATGGCGATAGCGCCGATGGCAATTGAGATTACATACAACTGCGTCTGTCCGGTCTGTAATTTACGGAGAACGCCACCCGCAGCTGCAGTGCCCTGAGCGGCCCCGTTCACCGTGCCGTCCACCACGCTGGAATCGAACATCGCCATCCACTTGAAAATGCCGTTGTACAAAATGGTCTTGACAATGACATTTTCATAAAGCTCGTCCATCCAGTATTTGTGCGATAACATTATGTAAATAGGCTTAAACACATTTCCGATCTTTTCGGGTGATATCCATTTGGCACAGTACATGGCATAGGCCAGCAGGATGCCCAGTAAGGCAATGGCAAGTGATATCAGCGGCAGGGGATGACTCAACACACCAAAAAAGCTGGTTGCAAAACCGATCTCTTGCACCTCACTCTCGCCCATGAACAGGTTGAAAAGTCCTGTCACATTTACCCAGCCGGCACAGACGGCTAATACAGCCAGTACGACCAGCGGGATAACCATAACCATGGGAGATTCATGCGGACCGTGAGAATGAGCATCGCCGTGCCCGCCGTGCTCGGGCTGGGCGCCACCCCTGTACTCACCGTGGAAGGTCATAAACACCGCCCGGAACATATAGAAAGCCGTCATGAAAACAGCCACGATGCACAGGGCGAATATTGCTGGTTGATTATCAAAGGCCACTACCATTATCTCATCCTTGCTCCAGAATCCGGACAGCGGCCAGATGCCTGCCAGGCTGAGCGATCCGATGACAAAGGTAATATAGGTCCAGGGCATGGCCTTGCGCAACCCGCCCATCAGCCTCATGTCGAAAGTGCCTGTGCCATGATTGACGCTGCCCGATCCCAGGAAAAGCAGCGCCTTGAAGAATGCATGCGTGAAAAGGTGGAAGATGCCTATGGCCACACTTCCAACACCCAGTCCCACCATCATGAAACCAAGCTGGCTTATAGTGGAATAAGCCAGGACGCGCTTGATGTCGTTCATAACAAGGCCCATGCTGGCGGCAAATATTGCTGTGAATCCCCCAATGATGCCTACTATTAGCATGGCTTCTTGCGAATGTTCGAACATAGGATAAAAACGGGCAACCAGGAATACACCGGCAGCCACCATGGTGGCTGCATGTATCAGGGCGCTCACCGGAGTGGGGCCCTCCATGGCGTCAGGCAGCCATACGTGCAGGGGGAACTGGGCCGATTTGCCTGCCGCTCCCGAGAAAATACCTATGGCCACCCAGGTCAGGGTGGTCCCGGCCAGGGCACCGGTCGCTACAATTTTATATAGCGATTCTGTATCGAATGTGCCCGTCTGCGCATACAGGACCAGTATGGCAGCCAGGAAGCCGAAATCGCCCAGCCGTGTCACGATAAATGCCTTCTTGGCCGCATTGGCCGCCGACGGTTTGTGGAACCAGAATCCGATCAGCAAGTATGAGCCAAGTCCCACTCCTTCCCAGAACACAAACATAAAGAGGATGTTGTCGGCCAGCACCAGGCCCAGCATGCAGGCAGTGAAAAGGGACATGAAAGCATAATACCTGAGGTACCCGGCGTCGCCCTTCATATAGCCCTGAGAGTAAATCTGCACCATCAGGCTGACAAAGGTGACCACTATTACCATAACTGCAGTCAGCGAATCAACCAGGACGCCGATGTGTATGCTCAGATTTCCAATTAAGGCCCACTCGATATCGTCCACAGGCAGCACATGTCCCGGCGCTGCAATGACCGCGCTCAGTAACCACAGCGACAGTCCAAAAGATATGCCGACTGCCCCGATGGTGACATATCCTCCGATCAAAGGTCGTTTATTCAGGAACGGCCTGAGCACCAACCCGATCAACAGGAAAGATATGAACGGGATTAAGAAAATAAGCCAGGGAACCTGTGTCGGCATTATAGTTTCCTTAAGACCTCCTCGACGACATGTACCCGTTCCCGGGAAACGTAAACCCTGTACGGGACCGATTCGCTGATTTCCAGCTTATCGGAATCGGGCAACAGCCTGGTGGGAATCCCTTCGCCTTCGAAGAATTCCTTCCACATCTCGGCTATCATCAGATTCGGTGCGCTTTTAACTTGAACCCACATATTATTACCATTTCAAGATGTTAAAATTCTCGATATCCACGCTTTCGCGATTCCTGTAAACGGTGAAAATGATGGCTATTCCGACGGCTACTTCGGCAGCCGCCACCACCATGACAAAGATTGCGAAAACCTGACCGGTCAAAGTCACCGGCGTGATATATTGCGAGAATGCGATCAAAGCTATATTTACGGCGTTAAGCATTATCTCCAGACACATAATGACCTTGATCACGTTCCGTTGCGTGAGGACCCCGAAGAGCCCTATGCAGAAGAGCACTGCAGATAAAATCAGGTACTGGTCCAATCCTACGCTAAACATCATTTCTCCCTGATTACCGCGATTGCCCCGAGTATTGCTGATAACAGCATTACGACCGCTATTTCCATAGTCAGCAAGTAACCGCTATCGCCGAAGAGCGCCTTCCCCAGAGGCTTGACTGTTTCCTGCAGGGGTGCATTATCCGGGATAACGAACGCAGTGTTGATAATTCCGAAAACGACAACTCCCAGAAGCAGTATTCCCACGACGGCCGCCGGATATTTCAGGTTGCCCAGAGGCGGCCCCTGTCTGGCGTCCCTGGTAAGCATGATAGCCACGATAATTAAAATGGAGATGGCGCCCACATATACAAGGATCTGTACGATGGCCAGGAAATCCGCGTGCAACAGCAGGTAAACGCCGGCCACCGTCATGAAAAGCAATATGAGGCACAACGCGGCACGAAAGATGTCACGTACAACGATCACGGCGACGGCGGATGCCACCGCTGTAATTGCCAGCAATGCAAATGCTATCTCAAGCACCGGAACCCCTCTTTCGTTTGCTCAAAGGCAGGAATTTCAGTTTCTGACCGCCCTTGTCCCGATCGTAAAGCAGCAGGCTCTGATCAGGTAGTTGGTCGTCGAACTGCGGCCTGTAATACGCGCTGGGCTGGTGATCATTCGAAACAGCGAGCCTCTCTTTGCTTAAGACCAGGTCTTTACGACTGTACTTGGCGCACTCATAGCTCAGGCCCATGGCCAGCGCATTATAGGGACACGATTCAACACATAATCCGCAGAAGATGCAGCGGCCCGAATCGAGCTCGAACTTATCCACGATGAATTTACTTTCCTCTCCCCGGTGGGTTACCAATATGATATTGCCCTGCAAGCAAGCCTTAGTACATGTTCCACAACCTGTGCATTTTTCCGGAAACCAGACCAGTTCATTGCCGCGGGTCCTGCGCGATATATTCAATTTCTCGTCGGGATACTGAACGGTAATGGGCGCCCTGAAAAGATGCTTTAAGGTCAATGCCATTCCCTTGACTATGCCGGTGCCGTAGCGCTCAAACTTCAACCCTGCCACCTCCTAAGGTAAATAACTTGGACCAGAGCAGGATGAGGACTGCGGCCAGGCCGAAGTTCAGTATAACCATCACCCACTGCAATCCCGCCGGCAGCACCAGCACCTCTACGGCTACTACCACCAGGTTAATAACTGCCATGGGGAGCAGGAATTTCCAGGCAAACGACATCAGCTGATCGACCCTCAGCCTGGGCAAAGTTGCGCGCATCCATATTATGAGGCTGAAAACCAGCATGACCTTGATGATAAACCACAGGATCGGTGGCAGCAGTGGCCCCTGCCAGCCGCTCAGGAAAAGTGTGGTGATGATGCCCGAGTAGGCCAGAGCCACGCCATATTCACCTAAATAGAACATGGCAAATTTCATGCCGGAATATTCAATGTGGTAGCCGGCGACTATCTCGGAATCAGCTTCCAGCAGGTCGAACGGCGACCGGTTCATTTCTGCCAGGGAACCGAGGAAGAAGATGAGGAACCCCAGCGGCTGTAACAATATAAATGGTATGCTCTGCGCTTCAACAATCTTGATCATAGAGAATGAGCCTGTCACCAGGGCGATACCGACGATGGATAATACGACCGGTATCTCGTAGCTGACCATCTGGGCGATGCTGCGCATGCCGGATATATATGAGTACTTGTTGCCCGATCCCCAGGCAGCCATGAAAATGCCGATCACCGATATCGAGCTGATGGCAATGACATAGATGATGCCCACGTTCAGGTCTACCAGGATGGCGCCTTCCCCGAACGGCACAACCGCAAAGATCAGCAGTATAGGTACGAATACGATGATGGGTGCAATAAAATGGATCAGTTTATCGGCTTTCTCCGGCACAATATCCTCTTTGAGAAGGATCTTGACAGCAGTGGCGATTGGCTGAAGAATACCTTCGGGGCCGCAGCGGTTGGGGCCCAGCCTGATCTGGAACCTGCTGATCAGGCGTCGTTCCCACCAAATGAAGACGATAACGACGGTGAGCACAAATATAATAATGATCAGTATGCCCACGATAGCCGGCGTGAGGTAAACCGCCCATTCCGGCCAGCCGGCTGTTTTTAGTATTAGTTGAAACTGATCGAGCAGTGTCATCAGCGGTCTATCTCTCCAAGCACGACATCCATGCTGCCGAAAATGATTATCAGGTCTGCTACCTTCCACCCGATCATCATATCTTTCAGCGCTGTAATGTTAATCAGGGTAGGAGGATAAATATGCAGCCTGTACGGTGCTATCGATCCATCACTTACTATATAGAAACCCAGATTGCCTTTGGGAGCTTCAATATACCCGTACGTTTCACCCGGCGGCGGCCTGAAAAACTGGGGCACTTCCGAGCATATCGGCCCTTTCGCCGGTATCTGATTTATTGCCTGTTCGATGATCCGCAGGCTCTGCGTCATCTCCTGTATGCGTACCCAGTACCTGTCATAGCAATCACCGGCTTCGCCGGTCGGCACTTCAAAATCAAACCTGTCATAGATAGAATAAGGGTCCATCTTACGGATGTCCCATTTAACGCCGCTGGCGCGCAGAACCGGACCGCTGGCGCCGATATTGACAGCAGTCTCCTTTGGCAATATGCCCACTCCCTTGCTGCGGGCCAAAAATATCTCATTCTGCTTGATGAGCTGATTGTATTCCCCGATATATCGCGGCATTTCCGCCACGAACTTTTTAATCGCCGGCAGGAATTCGTCCGGGACATCCTGGCTGACTCCACCTACCCGCATATAGTTATACAGCAGCCGTTGTCCGCAGACCATATCAAAAAGGTCGATGATCTTCTCTCTCTCACGCCACATGTAGAGCACGGGAGTGAAGAAGGCGCCGCAGTCGTTCAGATAGAAGCCGACGGCCATCATATGACTTGAGATGCGCATCAGCTCGGAGAAAATCACCCTGATGTATTCGGCACGCTCGGGGATCTTAATTCCAGCCAGTTTTTCCACGGCCAGGCAGTAAGCTACGTTGTCCGTCATCGATGCCAGATAATCCAGCCTGTCCGTCAACGGAATAATCTGGGTATAAGTGCGACTTTCGGCCAGCTTCTCTATGCCGCGGTGCAGGTAGCCTATAATGGGCTCAACATCGGTGACCACTTCGCCATCCAGCGATAGTCTTAAACGGAAAACACCGTGTGTGGACGGATGCTGAGGACCGACATTCAGATAGAATTGCTCTGTCTTAATAGGCATTTTACAGGTAATCCCTCCGCAGAGGATGTCCGTTAAAGCCCTCCCAGAGAAGAAGTCTTTTCAGGTTGGGATGCCCTTCGAACTTAATGCCCAATAAGTCAAATATCTCGCGTTCCTGGTAATAGGCCGCTCGCCACGTATCGGTTACTGACGGGACGGTAGGATTTTCCCTTCCATAGACACGTGTTTTCAGGATCAGACTCTGGTTATTTTTCAGTGAGACAAGTCGATAAACCACTTCGAAATAGTGGAGGTAGTCCACAGCGGTCAGGACAGTAAGGTAATCGAATTCCAGCCCGGGCGTATTCTTGAGGAACTCAGACACCTGCGCCAGTGATTTGCTATCGACGGTAAGCGATCCCGCCTCACTGGAAACAACGGACCCGGGAATTGCTTCCGCTATCTTTTTCCCGGTTTCTTCAGTATTAACGGCAACTGTCATGTAATACTATTACCTGTCTATTACTTCAATGCTAAATTGGGATTGTCTATAGTCCCCTTGACTATCTTGGCATGCAGCCGGTTGATGCCATGGATCATGGCTTCCGGCCTGGGGGGGCAACCCGGCACATATACATCCACCGGCATGATGTGGTTGACGCCCGGGACAACGCTGTAGGATTCTCGGAATGTACCGCCGCTGATAGCGCAGGCGCCTACTGCGATAACCCACTTGGGCTCGGGCATCTGGTCATAGATCATTCTGGCTGCTGTAGCCATTTTCCAGGTTATCGTACCTGTTATGAGCATCACGTCAGCCTGGCGCGGCGAAAAACGGATAATGTCCATGCCGAAACGGGATAGATCGAAGCGGGGACCGGATGCCGCAATCATCTCAAATGCGCAACATGCAGTTCCGAAGATTAATGGGAAGATTGAGCGTTGCCTTGCCCATGCAACTGCAGCATCTACGGTGGTCAGCAGTACATTACGACGGATCTCTTCGTCCAGCCATTTATCTGGATCTGGATACTGGCCGGTGCAGGTTTCCAGGAAGGAGTTGATTAGCTTGCCTTCTGCCAGGTCAGCTTCCTGAGGGGTGGTAACTTCAGGACGTATTATTTCCACTGCAGGGCCCCTTTGCGCCAGGCATATAGGTATCCAACAGTTAACAAGGACAATATGATACCCACCGCAACAAGCCCGCCAGCTCCAAGTTCCTTGACATTAACCGCCCATGGATAGAGGAAAATGGTCAGCATATCGAGCAACACGAACAGCACTGCAAAAAAATAGTATCGGAAGTTGTACTGTACCCGCGTCTTGCCCACCGTCTGCATACCGCATTCATAAGATTGAACCTTGGTAGGATTCTTCTTGCCGGGAATAAGGCCTATCCTCTTCAACAACATCGGCAGCATAGGAATAGTAATAGTGAATAGAATAGCGACTATGAGTAGAATTCCGACGTAGCCGTACTGTTCCAGCACTTTGTGAAGTTCTCCTCTCAAAAACCGTTGGATAGTATATTACAATTTATAAAAAGATGTCAAAGTCAGTTAAACCGGTTCAGTACGGTTATGGTTGAAGAAGGTATTTACACTATCACGAGATCAATTTCATAGAACATATAGTGTTGAAGCAGATGATTTTAAACAACTTATAGAAATACTTAAAAACTTCGATAACAACATTGATATTTGTTATTCTAATGAAGGTTGCTACTCTTTACTCCCATATGTAGCTTTAGAATACATAACGGCGGGTAATCAATCATACGATCGCTCGTACGTTCAGAAAGTTGCTGATTTAGCTGATGAGCTATATCGGGTTATTCATAATCCTTGCAATTGGGCAAATCCACCAGTCATTTTATATCAGGTGGCTACATTAACAAAGGTGCAGATTAGTTGGGAATCAGGATATCACCCTATTGTTT
>JAQTLG010000047.1 GCA_028715025.1 Dehalococcoidia bacterium
AGGTGGCCAAGGTAGTGGTCTTCCTGGCTTCGGACGATTCGAGCTACGTGAACTGTGAAAACATCGTGGTGACCGGCGGTATGTACGCCGGATAATTGGATCCTTTAAGGAGGTGCCCATGATTTCATCGATTGAATACCGCAAGCGCCTGAGCAAGATGAGGCGCAACATCTACAATAACGGTAAGCTGATCGATCGCGATTACAAGTACCTTCAGGGAGCAGCCAACGTACTTGCTAAAACCTATGACTTGGTCACCGATCCCGAATTCAAGCAGTACGAGGATCTGCTCACAGCCACCTCTCATCTCACGGGCGAGAAGATCAACCGCTTCAATCACATCCACCGCAGCATGCAGGACCTGCTGTCCAAGCAGCGGATGACCAGGCTCACGGCTCACCAGGTGGGCGGATGCATCGCCCGCTGTATGGGTATCGATTCCAGCAACGCCCTCTCCGTCATTACATATATGACAGACCAGAAGTACGGGACCGAGTACCACAAGAGGTTCGAGAAGTGGCTGCGGGACTTTCAGACCAATGACCGAACTTGCTGCTGCGCACAGACGGACGTCAAGGGCAACCGGCCCTGGAGGCCGCATGAGCAGAAGGATCTGGACCTGTACGTACGCGTGGTTGAAAAGAAGAGCGATGGAATAGTGGTACGCGGGGCCAAAGTGCACAATTCCTTTGCCCCGGTGGTGGAGCAGATAAATGTCATACCCACCCGCGCCCTCACCAAAGAGGAGGGCGACTGGGCAGTGGCGTTCAATATACCCGCTGATGCCGAAGGTGTTAAACAGATAGTCAGCATAGCCATGCCGGATGTGCCCAAAGGCTACGACGGCCCCGGACCCTGGGGCGGAGCAGACTCAATGACTATTTTCGACAACGTATTTGTCCCCTGGGACAACGTCTTCCTCTGTGGTGAGCCCGATATGGGTGGCTATCTGGCGCTGATGTTCGCTCTCTACCATCGCCATAGTTACACCGGCTGCAAGCCAGCTATGACGGATGTGCTGACAGGGGCCACTGCGCTGATGGCCGAGGTCAACGGTATCGAGAAGGAGCACCACGTAAAAGAGAAGCTGGCTGAGCTGATCTGCACATCTGAGCTCTGCTATGGAACCGGCATCGCCGCAGCCATAAACGCCACACAATCGCCCTCCGGCACCTGGGTACCCGATATCACCTATTGCAATGTCAGCCGCAGGCACGCCGGCCTCAATATCTATCACGAGTACGACATACTGGCCGACATCGCAGGAGGCATGCCTGCCACGCTCCCACGGCCTGAAGACTGGGTAAGCGAGGAGACCAGGCCCTTTATCGAGAAATATATGGCTCGCAATCCCGAGGTGAACGTGCAGGACATACTGAAGGCCTTTGCCTGGGTGCAGGGCATAACATGTTCGGAGCTGGCCGGCGTCATGCAGTATGCAGGTGTCCACGGTGGTGGCTCGCCCAGGATGGAACAGATCGCCATCATGGGCGCCTACAACATGGAGAACACCAAGAATATCGCCAAGCGGCTGGCGGGCATCAAGACCGCAAAGCCCTACGCCTTCGATCGCCTGGGGAACACACCTGTGCTCTAATTCGGCTACGTTGAATACGAGGCCGAAATATGCTATATTGGCTTAATTCAAAGGTTGAGGAGGTAAGTTGTGTCGAATAAAGGCATCTATGAAGCGAGGCCGTGGCTGAAGTTCTATGCGAAAGGTGTTCCGGCCGACGTAGTTATCCCTGAGAAATCGGTAGTCCAGACCATAGATGAAACGACCGAGAAATTCAAAGATAAGACGGCTGTCATATTTTACGGACAGAAAATAAGCTACCGTGAGCTGCGGGACCAGATCGACAGGTTCGCCACCGCCCTCTGCGACCTCGGGGTTAAAAAGGGCGACAAGGTGGCTCTGCTTCTCCTCAACTCACCACAATTTATAATAGCCTATTTCGGTGCACTCAAGGCCGGAGCAATTGTCACTGCCATCAGCCCTGTATACGTGAGTCCCGAGATCAAGCACCAGATACTTGACAGCGGTGCTACCACCATCGTATGCCAGGATATACTGTGGGAGAATGTGGAAAGGGCCGGAGTCAAGCTGGACCGGGTTATACTGACCAATATCGCCGAGTACCTGCCGGCATTGAAGAAGTTCCTGGGCAAAAGCATGCTGCGCGCAGTATACCAGAAGATGTCGGCCCCTCCGCCGGAGATATTCAAACGGGAGGGATTTTACCAGCTGCAGGACCTGATTAAGAAATATCCACCCAAGCCTCCCAAGATCGAGTTTAACATACATGAGGATCTTGTCTCCCTGCCCTATACCGGCGGCACCACAGGCTTGCCCAAGGCCGCTATGATTACACACTTCGACCTGGTCGCCGCGCAGCACATCGCCCAGATATTCTGGGGAGATCTAGTGCAGCCGGGCAAAGAGGTGGTCATCGGTTACCTGCCCTTCTACCATATCTATGGCCAGTCGGTAGTTATGTCAGGTTCCATGACGCAGGGCTATACCCTTGTGATATTCACCACACCTGACCTCGATGATATCCTCAACGCCATCGAAAGCTACGGGGCAACCATATTCTACAGCGTCCCGGCGCTGTTTGAAGTGCTGCGAGACTACCACAGGACGGATCGCGTCAACTGGAAAAAGCTGAAGGTCCTTGTGTCGGGCGCCGACGCCCTGCTGGAAGATACGGCCAGGGGATGGGAGAAACGCACCGGCGTTAAAATACACGAAGGCTGGGGCATGACCGAGACCACCTCGGTCGGCATAGTCAGCCCCTACGGCAGGCCCAAGATCGGCTCATTCGGGGTACCAATGTCGGGTTGTGTGGCAGGCATCTTGGATCCAGCTAAAGATGAATTCCTGCCCCTGGGTGAAACAGGTGAGCTTGCCTTTAAAGGCCCGCAGATAGCCAAGGGCTACTGGAACAAGCCTGAGGATACCAAATTGATGTTTGTGGAGATAGATGGAGAGACCTGGGTGAGGACGGGCGACCTCGCCAGGATGGACGAGGAGGGATATTTTTATTTCTACGATAGAAAAAGGGACATGATCAAGTATAAGGGATTGGCCGTATTCGCCCGCGAGGTGGAGGAGGTGCTGACAAGCCATCCACAGATTAAAGAGGCCGGTGTTATCGGTGTAGCCGACCCCGACGTGGGAGAGAAGGTTAAAGCCATAGTTGTGCTGGAGACGGAGGCCAGGGGAAAGGTGACCGAACAGGACATCCTCGTGTATACCATGGAACGGCTGGCCCACTACAAGTGTCCAAAGATCGTTGAATTCAGGGGCGAGGTCCCCAAGACCGATGTCGGCAAGGTGTCAAGGCGCGAACTCAGAGAGGAGGATCTCTAAAATGGCCGCCTTTTTCGAAGTGGAGAACGTAACCAAGCACTTCGGCGGCCTTGTCGCTGTGAACAACGTCAGCTTTCAGGTGGCGCAGGATGAGATCGTCGGCCTGATAGGCCCCAACGGCGCCGGCAAGACGACCCTCATACGCTGCCTGCTGGGAATTCTCAAGCCGGACTCCGGTACCATCCGATTCAAGGGTGAGGATATAACCAAGCGCCGTCCCTGGGAGATCGTTCAACGCGGCATGGTGGGTACCTTCCAGGTAGTCAAGCCCTTCCGGCACCTGCCCATCATAGCCAATGTAATGGTCGGCTGTCTCTGCCCCAGGATCAGCAAACGCGGCGAATGGGTAAAACGGGCCGAGATCAAGGCTCGTGACGCCCTGGAATTCGTGGGCATTGCCGATCTTGCACTCGAGCCTGCCTCCATATTATCGCACGGCGACCTCAAGCGTCTGGAGGTGGCGAGGGCCATCGCCACCGAGCCGGAGCTGATGCTGCTGGATGAGCCGTTCGGAGGTCTGAACCCGGCGGAAACCGAGCTCGTGGCCCGTTCCATCAAGAGGCTGCACAAGGGCGGACGTTTCGGCCGGCTGCACAGCGAGGGCCCGGCCATGCTCATCATAGAACACAAACTCAGCGAGCTGATGAAAATAGTGGACCGCGTGATCGTGCTTAACTTCGGCGAGGTGCTTGCGCAGGGTACGCCCGATGAGATATCCAGGGACAAGAGTGTTATCGAAGCGTATACCGGCAAGGAGGTGCTCATTGCTTGATGTGAGAAACGTTACCGTGCGCTACGACACGGCCATGGTTCTGGATGATGCGAGTGTTCATGTCAAGGAGGGGGAATTGGTCGGGCTGGTCGGCCCTAACGGGGCCGGTAAAACAACACTGTTACGGGCTATAGTCGGATTAATCAACTGGGAAAAGGAGGTTCTGAAAGGGACCAGGGATGAAGACATAACTTTTACCGGGACTGTGGAATTCGATGGCAAGCGCATCGAAAAACTGCAGGCTTCGGAGATCGCCAAACTGGGCCTTATGCTTTGCCCGGAGCGCGGCCGGCCTTTTGTGGAAATGACAGTCGAGGATAACCTGCTGGCCGGGGCTTACCTGTGCAAGACTAAGAAAGAGGTTAGCGCCGGTCTCGCTAAAGTCTACTCTTTATTCCCCAGGCTCAAGGAGAGGCAGAAACAGGTATCCGGCACCTTATCGGGCGGGGAGCGCCAGATGCTGGCTATCGGCAGGTCGCTTATGCGCCGTCCTAAATTTATGCTGGTGGACGAGCCCTCCAGTGGCCTTGCGCCCAAGCTGAAAGAGGACCTTTTCAAGCGGGTTGAGGAGATTTACCACGACCTGGGTGTCACTATCCTTCTTGCAGAGCAGGACGTGAGCTTTACCTTCGCGTTGTCGGTCAGGAACTATGTGATGTCGAGAGGACATATCATAGCTGAAGGTACAGCCAAAGAGTTGCTGAAAGACGAGACCGTCAGAAAGACCTACCTGGGCTTGTAAATATCCTGCCCGATAACAACCTTAGTGGAGCTCAGCTCCGCATGCTCTGCACTCTTTCCTCCATGATGCATTGGAAAGCTTGCATCGCGGGCATTCGCGCTCCAACTTGTCCCTGACCCATACCGCAAATCCCTCCGGCATGAATAGCAGGATAATTATGACCAGGAAAGAGAAGATGAGAAAGCGCAGGTCGGAGAACATGATATCGGATCCAGGCCAGACGGGTACGCCGAACTGGCGCAGTAGCTCCATCAGGGGAAACAGTATATAAACGCCCACAACCGCCCCGTAAATGCTGACTATGCCCCCGAAGACCGTCCATATAATAGCCTGGAATGAGAGCATGAGATCCAGCGTGGCAGGGCCCGCGATCCGCAGGAAATGCGCATATAATCCACCGGCCAGACCGGCGAAGAAGCCGCCGATAATGAAGGCCAGCAGCTTGTAACGTATGGTGTTGATGCCCGTAGCGCGTGCGGCGATCTCGTCCTCGCGGATGGCGTGGAGGATGATACCTATCCTGACAAAACCGCTCTTGGCATCAACCAGCTTCCACATGATGAATACGGATACAATCATGGCAACAAGCGCTATATAATATTCGGCCATCCGGGAGCCGGCCAGGGCCGGAAGGCCGGATATGCCATGCTCACCGCCGGTAAAATCAGGGAACGCCTTGATCACTCCCAGCAAAATGAGGGGCATGGCCAGCGTGACCAGCGACAGATACGGGCCCCTCAGCCTGAGGGCAGGCAGGCACATCAGCATCCCGGCCAGCGTAGCCGCCACAGCCCCGATGGGTATTGTTGCCCAGGGTTGTAGCCCCAGATTCTTGCTGAGCAAGGCCGCCGTGTACGCTGCAACACCGAAGAAAAATGCATGACCGAAATTGATCTGTCCGGTATAGCCGGAGATGAAATCCCAGCTTACGGCAAAGATCACGAAGATGTTGACGAGGATGAGTATAAATAATATGTACGATTCCTGGGTGAGAAGGGGGATAAAAAACAGCGTTATTAAAAAGATGAATGCTATGAGCCTGCCCGGTATGGCGAATATATCGCCCTGTATATCTTTGAACAGCCTCCTTAACACCTATAGTCTCTCCTCTTCGAAGACTATGCCGAAAAGCCCCTCGGGCCTGACCACCAGCAGTATCACCATGACCAGCAGGGCGATAGCTCCTCGCAGGAACGCGCCCCCCGGCAGGTAAAAAACCACTGCCGCTTCAACCAGCCCTATGATAAAAGCGCCAATCACGCTGCCCTTAATGCTGCCCAGGCCTCCCAACACAACGATGGCCATGATCATAACCAGCGGATTCATCCACATATATGGATAAACAACCCAGAGCGGCGCCACCACGATGCCGGCGATAGCTGCCAGCGCCGCAGCAATGCCCATGGCGATAAGCAGTATCTGTGATACGTTGATGCCCATCAGGTTGGCCACCTCGGTATCCTGGGCGGTAGCCCTGATAGCGATGCCCAGTTTTGTCCTGGTCAGCAGTAACCATATGGCGACCAGCACCACTGCAACAACAGCGATCGTAAGCAGATGCTGATATGAGATCTTGACACCCAGCACTTCGATAAAACCCGGGATGAGCGTAGGCGCTTCCCTGAAGTGTGCGCCGAAAGCCAGAACCATGCATTCCTGGAAGATAGTGGCCAGCGCAAGTGTAATCAGCATAACGGTCACTTCATGTTCCCGTATCCTGTCGATGAACAGCTTATAGCTCGCCAGTCCTATGACAACCGTGGCAACCAGGGATATAAGGATGGCTGTGAATACATCCAGCCCCAGCCTGTAAGTTGTATAGAACATTCCGTAGGCGGCCAGCATGAGGAATGATGTGTGCGCCAGGTTCACCATACGGGCTACACCGAAGATGAGGGAAAATCCGACTGCCAGTAGAGCATAAACCCCACCCGTTACCAGCGCCTGTATTACAAAGGCCTGAAACATCGCTTACCTACACCATCCCATCAACTAAAATTTATTTATTATACAGTATTTTTTTCTTTGCGCAACGGCGCTATTGAGTGTACGTTCCACCAGCGCTGCTGAACCGCATGAATCAGCAGTAGAGTAAAACCATTTGGATTCATAGAGGCTGGCAGGCCGGTTGATATCCGCCCGGCCTGCCAGCCATCGCCGACAGATGCTTATTTATTCAACAGCTGCCGGAGCTGCCGGTTGACCGAATTTCTCAACTACAGCCGGATTGATGACGTAGGGTTGGATTCCGGGATAATCGATTTTTTCCCATCCTCCGGATCCAATTCCGAGCGCCGGCCAAACGCCGACCTGCTTGCCGTCGACCCACTCCAGGCCCAGGCCGGTTACATAGCCCGGCCCGTAGACCAGATCGTGCGGCGCCTGGTATTTCTTGGCATCGAAATCCATGCCGTAATACATAACCCTGCCGGATGTGCCCTGGTAATCGGTCTTTTCGATGATGGGCACAAGAAGGTCCGCATCCAGGGTTTGCCCCTTCTCTATAGCATCCTTCATGATATAGATGGCGTCATAGGTGGCAGCAGTATATGCAGGGGGCTGCCCGAATTTTTTCTCGAAATTCTCGAAGAACGGTATGGTCTTTTCGGTGATTTTTATGCCCGGCCCATAGGTGTTGAGGGTCATAACGTAGTTACCTTTACCACCCGTTGCCTCCCAGAATCCGAACTTCTGGGCTTCCACCACTATACCCACGATCGCTGCAGGTATCTGCATCTCACCAGCCTGCTTGCTGAAGGTCACTCCCACCGGGCCCGAGAAGGTGGGGAATATAATGTGGGGATTCGTCGCCGCTATCGCCGTCAGCTCCGCGTTCACGTCGGTAGCAGTGTCGGACGGCCTCCATACGCCGGTCACCTCCATGCCCATCTTGGGTATGGTTGCTTCAGCGGTTTTCACCATGGCATCCGCCCAGGTCAGCTTCTCCGCCACAATGGCAACCCTGAGCTTGTCGGTGATGTTCAACTGCTTCTTCAAAGTGGCTGCCACCATGCCGAGCATGAGGAAATCCGAGTTGACCAGATAATACTCATTGTAAGGCGTGCCCTTGAAGAAATACTTGTAACGATCGTAGTCTTCAGCGACCTTCATCTGCAGTGCCCGGGTGGCGGCGCCGCAGTTAATGAAGATCGTCTTGTAGTTCATGGCTACTTCCTGCATGGGGAATACACCCTCGGTCCTGAAGCCTCCCACCACAAAGTTGGGTTTATCCACGGTCAACAGCCTCTCCATGGCCGAGGCGGCATCCGTTGGGCTGAGGATCTCGTTGGAATCGGCCTTGATCAACTCGATCTGGTACATCTTCCCGTTTAAATTCACGCCGCCTGCAGCATTGATCTCATCGGCGGCTAATTGCGCTCCCATCCAATGGTGTTCCCCTTCAAGGAACTTCATGGGGCCGATTACGCCCACCTTGATCACATCTTTCTGTTGCGGCGCGCAGGCAGGCAGCACAAGAGCAATAATAAGGATACTGACAAAAGAAATGAGGAAAAAGCGTTTCATCCACTAACCTCCTTTGAATAATAATCCCCTGATACTTGAACCGGCGGAAATCTATAGCCCCTGTGGACTATTTCTGGCACGCAATAACTGCTTCTATTTAAAAGCTGGCACCTCCTTCCCTTTTTTTCTGACTGCCGCTACCAATACCATAGCATCCCCAAACAGTTGGAACAGCAATATTTGAATATGGTCCCACTAAAGCTAAAACCCTGCATCCGACCACATCTATGCATTATACAATATACGTCAAGATATTTACATGTTCGCATCCACAGATTAATGCCCGCATTTTAACATCCCCGGCGCTGCCGGGCGGTTTTTCGTTGACACATGCAGCCTAATTGACATCCGCAGGCAGAGGCATTACCATCATTTACCGATATCCATCAACTGCAACGGGGGTACATGAATATGGCACTCTTCGGCACCAGCGGGATCAGGGGTGTGGTCAACCAGGACCTTACTCCAAAGTTATGCAAAAATGTGGGCAGCGCGCTGGGCACACTGCTTCCTGCCGGTGCAACGGTATGCCTGGGTATGGATTCCCGACTCAGCCGGGAGTTGATCAGAGCAG